>JANSYC010000029.1 GCA_024742605.1 Alphaproteobacteria bacterium
AACCGTGGGGCCGCCGGTGGGGTTTTGGTTCCGGGCATGGTTCCCCATATCGCTATAATGACAGACGTCCTTGTTTTGGAGACCGAGACATGAATCGCGGAATGTGGATCCTTGCCGCCGCCATTGCCGTTCTTGTGGGGGCCTCGATGTACGCGGAATCGAGCGGTCTGGTCGCCGAGCGGTCCTGGACCAAATGCCAGGAAAGTTTCGTGGCGCAGATGTTTTCGGACGAGTGCACACCGCGGCGCGGCATCGCGGTTGAACCGAGCACAGCGCCTGCGGCCGAAACCGGCTCGGGTAGCGCCTCGGGCGGCTCTTCGGACGGCCTGCCGCGCATGGTGCCCGCACCCTCGGACGGGATCGACAAGGTCGATCGCGGCAATTGAGCGGCGGCGATCCGACAGATCCAACCTCGCGACATTGTTAGCGGAAGGGAAGGGTATGGCCACCTTTTTGGGGTGGACCATACCCGTCCGGCTGCCCATCATGGCAGCCTGACGTAAACCTGAGGCAGGGCCCATGCTCGGCGTGTCCGAAAGCGCGATATCGAACGCCGAAAGCCTGATTTGGCTGGCCCAAGCCTATGTTTGGGTCGGCGCACCGGTGGCGGCGGTATTCCTCCTGTGGGGGATCGACCGTATCGATCACAGCGCACGCGGCAGCTATCTGTTCCGTCTTTTCGCGCTTCCCGGTGTGGTCGGGCTCTGGCCCCTGGTCGTCACGCGCTGGATTTGGCTCGAGCTGCGGGGAGCAGATCGGCATGGATCAGGCTGATGCAGATCGATCTCCGACGCGCCCATCGAAGGATATGGCCGATCCTGACCCTGGTTCTGCTCGCGGGATTCCTGGCGGCGCTCCTGCTCCGTCCGACGCTTCCGGTCGAGACCACGCCGGTGCCGAGCTTCAAGGGCTCGGCGGACCCACGGACCGGGAGGACCGGGTGAGTGTCGGGTATCGACCGGTTCTCTGGAACGCCAACAAGCTTTGGTACGATGGGGCGTTGGGCCTTTTCGTCGGACTGTATCTGATCCTGTTCCTGCGTTATGCGCCGGGGCTCCTGGAATCTCCGGCGATCGGTGGTGCAGAACTGCGGATGCGCGCCTTTGGGTCCTGCGCCTTTCTGATGCTCACACTCATTCTCTGCATCGGGCCCTTGGCTCGGTTGGACACGCGGTTTCTGCCGCTGCTGTACAACCGTCGACATTTCGGGGTGATGACCTTTTTCGTGGCGACCGCCCACCTCTGGGCGGTGTCCGGCTGGTATCTGGCGTTCTCGCCGCTCGACCCCTGGGTGGCGCTGCTGGTCTCCAATACGGATATCAGCTTTCTGGGATTTCCGTTTGAATGGCTCGGCATGGCAGCACTTGCGATCCTGTTCGCTATGGCGGCCACCAGCCACGATTTCTGGCTTCATTTCCTGTCGCCGCCGATCTGGAAGCGACTGCATATGCTGGTCTATCTCTGCTACGGACTGGTGGTGATGCATGTGTCGCTCGGGCTCCTGCAGTCCGAGACCAGCCCGGCCTATCCCGTGATGGTCGGACTCAGCCTTCTGGTTGTGTCCGGCCTGCACATGATGGCCGCGCGCGCCGAGGCGAAGCGGGACCGTGAGCAGGCCGCTCCTCCCGTGGGAGGCGCAGATGGGGATTGGGTCAAAGCGGTGCGGATCGATGCCCTGACGCCCGATCACGGCCACACCGTCACCCTGCCGAACGGGGAGCGGGCGGCGGTGTTTCGGTATGGCGAGACCGGTGAGCGGATTTCGGCTCTCTCAAATGTCTGCGCACACCAGAACGGACCCTTGGGCGAGGGCCGAATGGTTTTCGGCTGCGTGACCTGCCCCTGGCATGGGTTTCAATACGATCCGGAGACCGGGTGCTCACCGCCGCCGTTCACCGAAAAGGTTCCGACCTTCCGGGTGCGTCGAGACGGTGACTTCGTGATGATTGATACCAAGGCGCTGCCCGCCGGCACCCGGACGCCGCCGATCCTTCTGAGCGAGGGTGGCGCATGAGCCGGCGTCCGTTCTTTGTCGGCTATCTGGCGATGCCGCGCGCGCTCGCCATGTTCCTGGCGGTGGTCACCGGCGTATTGTTGGGGACGGGCGCGGTCGTTGCGACGGTGACAGTCCAGGAGCAAAATGACTGGGGCGACGGCGGCTTTCAGTGGGGAGAGGGACGACAGACCCGAACCGGCATCGTTATGGCGGACCCGTATCCCGTTCTGTTCCTGCCGCCGAATGCGGACCATCCTTTTGGTCAGACGCTTCCCCTGTCCGGGGCCGGCAAGACTGGCGTTCAGACGAGTGCCCGGGAGATGCAGGGCGCTCCGGTCGATGTCTCCGGAATCATCCTGCGCCGGGATGATTTCGAGATGATTCAGGTGTCCGGCAACAACGGCCTGGTGGCGGCGGCCGATCCGGCGCCTCTGGCCGGTTGGAGCGGCCCGGAGATCGAAGCTTTAGGCCGGGTCACGCTCAAGGGCGAGCTCTTGGACAGCAAATGCTTTCACGGGGCGATGCGTCCTGGGGAAGGCAAGACCCACAAGCTGTGCGCCAATCTGTGCCTCATCGGCGGCGTGCCGTTGACCTTCATGATCCGCCGGCCGGACGGCAGCGTGGAATCCCTGCTGATGGCCGATCAGGAGGGCCAGGAGGTCACGGGCCCGCTGCTCGACCATGTTTCCCAGTTTGTCGAGCTGACGGGCGAGCTGGAGCGACGGGGCGACCTTTTGGTGTTCAAAGTCGATCCTGAGACGGTTCGTCGACTTTGAGACAGCAAACGCCTATCAAAATGATCAGGCTTTCTGTTAAACCGCGCCCTTCCAAAATGCAGCGAGGAGAGTCGTCTTGGCCCTACCCGAAACTCCGGACTTCGAATCCTATCCCGTGCATCAGAGGCTTGTTTCCGCGGCGGTTGAGCGGGGGGGCGTGCGCCTGCATTGGGCGGATGGGGGCCACTGTCTCTACCATCCTCTGACCTTGCGCGAACACGCCCCGGATCCGGAGACAACCCACCCGGTCACGCGTGAACAATCCTTGATGTTGATCGATATCCCGGCTGGTCTTGAAGCGGCTTCGGCGGATGTCGATGGCGAGGGAGCATTGCAGGTCCGCTGGTCGACCGGGGAGGACAGCCGGTTTCACCCCGGCTGGCTGCGGGCACATGCCCCCGATCTGATGGGGGTGCCGGAAGAAGACCGGGATCCGCTGCCCGCGCGGGTGACCTGGGCCGGCGGGTTCGCCAATCAGATCCCGCGCCTTCACGGACCCGACGTGGTCGCGGGCGGACCCGCCCGTGAGGCGTGGGCCGAAGCGCTGCAGGTCTGGGGGGTCGCGATCCTGGAAGGGCTTGATGCCACGCCCGAGGTGGTCGAGACGGTGCCCGCCCTGCTGGGGCCGATCCGGGAGACCAATTTCGGTAAGTTCTTCGATGTGATTTCGAAGCCGGATGCGGACTCGAACGCGTACACCTCCATGGCCTTGCCGCTGCACGTGGATCTGGCCACGCGGGAGTCCATGCCCGGCCTGCAGTTCCTGCATTGTATGAGCAATGAGGCGGATGGCGGCGACAGTATTCTGTCCGATGGGTTCTATCTGGCCGAGTGCCTGCGCGCAGAAGAACCTGAGCTGTTCGAGGCCCTGACCACCGTTCAGGTCACCGCCGCCAGCAAGGCCAAGTCCACCGATTACCGCTGGACCACGCCGATCATCGGGACGGATGAGACCGGGGCGGTTTCCGAAATCCGTTGGAACCCCTGGCTGCGGGCGCCGATGAAAGCGTCCTTCGACGATGTGGACAAGGTCTATCGGGGACTCCGCTTCCTGTTTGAGCTGTCTGAGCGTCCTGAAAGCCGGGTGGTCACGCGTCTGGGCGCCGGTGACATGCTGTCATTCGACAACCGCCGGGTTCTGCATGGCCGGACCGGTTATGACCCGAGTACCGGAGAACGCCGTTTGCGTGGCTGCTACGTCGACCGAGAGCATTTGACCTCAAGCCTGCGGATCGCCGAACGGCGCAAGAGGGCGGCACTCGTCTAGCGAACCCGATCGAATCAAAGGCGGAAGCGTTCGGGTCTCAGGGCGTGTGAATGAGCTTTCCGGCGGCCACCATGGGGCCGCTCGGCTCTCCATCGGCGCTGCCGCCGAGCGGCTCGACCGAGATGGTGAACGCACCCTGCAGCACCACCGTTCGGTCAACCGACTCTGGGAGGGCGAAGGCGCCGTGGCCGTCGCGTGGTATCGTGCCCAGGGAAAGTGGCGGGCGGCCGTCTTCGATCAGCCACAGTTCGAAATCCCGTCCGACCGGTGCCGATTGCCCTGCGCCGACAAGGATCAGGCTTGCTGTGTCCGACCAATAGAGCGCGCGGTAGACCACCGGGCTGTCGCTGCTGGCCAGGGTTCCGGTCAGGACGCCGGACGTTCTGTTCAGAAGTTCCTGCATGGTTGCATCCGCGACCTGCGCGTCATCTCGTGCTGCCTGCACGGCCTGATCCAAAGAGGCAAAGGTGGCCTGAGCGTTGGTGAGATCGGTCTGTAAGGCCTCAACGGTTCCGTTGAGTTCTCCGGTTCTGCGGTCCATCTCGTATCCTAAACCGAGCGCGGTCAGGACCGCGACGGCAGCCAAGCCCCGCCATAGTCCGGCTTGGCCCCATATCTGCGCCAGAAAGCCTTTGTGAGAGGCTGGCGCCTTGTCCTTGAACAGGTGATCCTTCAGGTGCGCCCGTACCCGTTCCGGCGGACCGATCGGTGTGAGCTCGTCCGCGATCGGCGCGAGGTCCCGGGACCACTGGTCGACCTTGTTGCGGAACGAGTCGTCCTGCTCGACACGGCGTGCGCAGGTCGCGTGCTCGTCTGTCGACAGCACGCCGAGGACGAACTCGGCCGCCATGATGTCGTCGCGCTGCTCCCGGTCCCGGCCGTCCTGGTCCTTATCCATTGGTCTGCGGGGCCTCGAAGTCGGACAGGCAGGTGCGCAGGCTGATCAGGGTGGGGTTAAGCCAGGAGCGCATCATGGTTGGCGGGAGCTCGAAACGTTCGGCCAGATCCGCGTAGCTTTCGCCATCCAGATAGGCGCGGCGGAGGGCGTCGGCACGGCGCGCATCCAGTTTTCCGAGGCAATGATCCAGTCGGGCCCGATTGAGCGAGGCGGCCACCGCCTGCGCCGAGGTCAGGTCGGAGGCGGTCAAGTCATGGCGATTACCAACGTTTTCGGTGTTTGGTGTCGGCGCGCGCAGCCTGCCTATCGCATGATGCCGTGTCAGTGTGAGCAGCCAGCCGATCCCGGAGCCCGTCTGGGATGAGAATTCTGAGGCGTCCTTCCAGACCGTCCCGAAGACATCCTGCAACGCATCTACGGCGTCCTGTCGTCCGAGCATGCGGATCAGGACGGCAAAGAGTTTCGGCGATGTGCGGTCGAAAAGGGTCAGGAACGCCGTCTGGTCGCGGAGTGCAACTTGGTCCAGCAGGTCTGAAATCTCGTCCGACCTGGGCGGAGCGTCAAGGTTCTGCATATCGCCTAAACCCGCCAAAAAGAAATTACTGTACCTGAAAAGATACGGCGACGGCGGGCTAAATCCACATACCCGGTGCAGTCTCGCAGACCATGAGACTTGGGTGTCGAACCGAAACGCCGGTCGTCAGGTCACCGACAGCCGCACCATGCCCCCGTCGACCGGCACGTGCACGCCCGTGATGTAGCGGGCCCGATCCGAGACCAGAAAGGCGACCAGGTCCGCGAGTTCCTGCGGCTCGCCGAACCGGCCCATCGGGATATCCTTGATCTGGCCGGCCCGCGACTCTTCCGTGGGAAACAGGCGGTTCAGGATCTGGTCGCTGTTGATGCGTCCGGGCGCGACGCAGTTCACCGTCACCCCGTCGGGCGCGACTTCCGAGGCCAGGCTTCGGGACCAACTGACAAGGGCGACTTTCGCGGGTGTGGCCGCGTTGACCGCCCGCTGGACCAGGGCACCGGAGATGTTCACCACCCGCCCCCATCGGGCGGTCCGCATGCCAGGCAGCAACGCCTCGGTCATCCGTCGAGCTGAAGAAAAATTCAGCGCAAAGGCCTCCTCCCAGAAGGCGTCGTCGGCGTCCTTCGGCATCGGTCGGGATGCGCCCGCATTGTTCACGAGGATGTCGATGCCGCCATACTGCGCTGTCGCGGTCTGCGCCACCGACCCCACACCGTCTGCGGTCGAAAGGTCGCCCGTCACCATGGCCGGGGCTTCCGCACCTGTCGCCGCGATCTCGTCCCGGACGAGGGTGAGCTTTTCAAGATTGCGCGCGGCAATGACCAAACGGGCCCCCTCGGCAGCAAGAACATGCGCGACCGCGTGGCCTATCCCCGCGCTGGCCCCGGTCACCAAGGCGCGTTTGCCCGCGATACCCAAATCCATGATCTATCTCCAATAAACAGGCCACGCACGGTCAGTTCAGCGAACTCCGGGTTTCAAAGACCATCGGCGCCATCTCGTCCACCGTCCGGCCCGCCCAGTCCCGTTTGGAGATGCTGGTGAAGGACCGCTCCTGGGCGGCCTGGAGCTCGGCGAGCGCGCTCGGCATATCGATCGTGGTCACGGCACCATCCTTCACCACGCGTGTGCCATCGACGAACACGTCCCGCACGCCGCGATCGGTGGCGGCGTAGATCAGGGAGCGGATCGGCTCCCGCACCGGCATCATGGAGGGGGCAGTGAGATCGACGCAGACCAGATCGGCCCGCGCGCCGACCGTCAGTTTGCCGATATCGTCGCGCCGGAGTGCCTTGGCGCCGCCAACAGTCGCAGCGTTGAAGATGTCTGAGGTGTTGAGATCGTCCACCGTTTCGGCCACGGCGCGGGCAACGGTGGCCACGTTCCGCATCTCCTCCAGGAAGTTGTGCGGGTAGGTATCCGTGCCGATTCCCATGTTGATTCCCTCGCGCACATAGCCGCCGAAAGTGCGCAGAGCTATGCCCCGCCGCATGAACACGGTCGGGCAATGGGCCACGGTGGTGGCGCTGTCCGCCAGGATCCGGAGATCGTCTCGGGTCGACCAGTGGACCCAGGGGTGATGGTCCAGAAAAATTCCGTGACCGATGATCGCATGTTCGCCCACCGCGCCAATTTCCTTCATCCACTGCACGGGCGTCTTGCCGTGACGGCGGACGATTTCGTGGAACTCTGTCACCGATTGGGCGGCATGGGTCTGCCAGGGCAGATTCTTCTCTTCCGCGAAGTCATAGGAGTCCCGCAACAGATCGGCGGAACAGGTATCCACCTGAGACGGCGCCACCATCCCCATCAGCCGTCCACTGGGATGCTGGGCCGCCAGATCGATGATCCGCTGGGCCGCCTCGAAGCCTTTCTGACCGGCCTCTTCGTCCCATTCGTACTGCAATTTGTGACCGTCATTGGTGAACCAGCGTGCATCCCGGAACATCGGCGCCACACAGGCGCGAATGCCGCAGCCGGCCAGCACGTCCAACCAGCTTTCGAACGGGATCGAGTAGTCGACCACAGTGGTGACGCCGCTTTGCAACAGTTCCGCCATGGCGACCTGGAGGCTGGCGGCGAGGCCTGCCGGGTCGTTCTCGAAAATCGTCAGAAACTCGTAGAGAGAGGAGTGGTAGAAACCCGGAGAGCGGATTTCGTCCGTGACGCCCTTGCGGAGTGGTTCGCTGGTCGGGTGGCTGTGGATGTTGATCAGGCCGGGCATCACCATCCGGTCGCTGCCGTCCAGTTCCTCGTGGACCTCGCCGGTATAACGCCCACCGACCTGGAGGATTGCCCCATCCGCAAAAACGACGTCTCCACCCTTGATGTAGATATGACGGCTCTCTTTGGCATCCCAGGCGACAATCCAGGCAGCATTGCGGATCACGGTGGTCCGGGTCATGGCAGAACTCCGATGTGGTCTTGGCGGCAGAAAAACAGGCAGATGACCAGAGTCTAGCGTGATCCGACAGGCGGCGCGACCTGCAAAAACACAGACATAAACCAACTATTAGGTTTATTCAGTGCTTCTAATTCACAGAGGAACCCTGTAATATCGTGAGCGGGGTCGTGAAAGCAGAGGGGGAAACGGTTTGGCCGTTTTCGAGTGTGACAATCGTGAGCACGTAGCGAGCGGCTATATCGCCTTGGTATCCGCGGTACGTGGTCTGGCCATCGCCGGTGTGATCGTCGGCCCGGTTGTATTGGGCAGCCTGGTGGGCTGGGCAGTCACGTTTACACTCGGTCAGGACCTCCAACGGGGGGCTGGGCAGTCTGCGGCCCGGATATTGATCACCGAGGACGAGGTGCGCGCGGCCGGCCTGTCGCCCCGAGCGGCGGCTGGGATTCTGCGGGTATCAAACTGATCGCACTCTAATTTCCGGCTCGAACTCAACCCCGCTCTATGGTGCGAGATGCCGAAGAAACCGGGACGCAATCTCAGCCACCTCGTCCAATGCAGCGGCATGGTCTCGACCGGAAGACTTTCGTGGTTTCAGATCGTGGTCCCCGTCTTCGATCCAACGGACCTTGGTTCGACCGGACAGTTTATAGCGCGCGACCTCGTCGGGCCGACCGAACGGGTCTCGCGTTCCTTGCAGGACCAAGGCGGGCAGGTCGAGCGCTGCCAGGTGCTCGGTGCGGGGCTTTTCCGGCTTTCCCGGCGGATGAAACGGATAGCCGAGACACAGCAGCCCGCGCACCGGCATCTCCGCCGCGATCAGCGACGCCATCCGGCCGCCCATCGATTTTCCGCCGACCACCACGGCCTCCGGCCCACCCAGGTGTTCGATCACCGCGCGAAAGCACTCCAGCAGGACAGGTTGCCGATCCGGAGGACGTTTGGTCCCTTCGGCCCGCCTTCGGGCCATATAAGGAAACTCGAACCGGGCGACCCGGTGCCCCCGTTCGGCGAGCCGCCCGGTCACGGCATCCATGAACGGGCTGTCCATGGGCGCACCGGCCCCATGGGCCAGAACCAGGGTCGGAGCGTCGCCGACGGGGCCGTCGTAGAGCAGGGTATCGGTCACGGGACCTCGGTCTCGAACGGCCGAGACATCCTCTGGGGAATGGCTCGGCCCGCTCTCGGTCAGATGTTCTTGAAGAAGTCGTTGCCTTTATCGTCGACCACTATGAAAGCCGGGAACTTCTCGACCTCAATCCGCCAGACCGCTTCCATGCCCAGTTCGGGGAACTCCTGAACCTCGACCTTCTTGATCGAATTCAACGCCAGTTTGGCTGCCGCCCCGCCGACCGAGCCGAGATAGAATCCGCCGTGCTTATGACAGGCTTCGCGCACGACCGGCGACCGATTGCCCTTGGCGAGGGTCACGAAACTGCCGCCATTGGCCATAAACGGTTCCACATAGCTGTCCATGCGGCCCGCCGTCGTCGGCCCGAAGGAGCCGCTGGCATAGCCTTCCGGTGTCTTGGCCGGACCGGCGTAGTAGATCGGGTGGTTCTTGGCGTAGTCAGGAAGCGGCTTGCCGGCGTCCAGCAGTTCCTTGAGCTTCGCGTGCGCGATGTCGCGGGCGACGATCATCGGACCGGTCAGCGAGACCCGGGTCTTGATCGGATACTGCGACAGGGTCCTGCGGATCTCCTCCATCGGCTGGTTCAGGTCGATTTCGACGGCTCCGGACGTCAGGGTGTTTTCGTCGATGTCCGGAAGGTACTTGGCCGGATCGGTCTCCAGTCGCTCCACGAAGACACCGTCCCGGGTGATCTTGCCGACCGCCTGACGGTCCGCCGAACAGGAGACGCCTATCCCGATCGGGCAACTGGCGCCGTGGCGGGGTAGCCGGATGACGCGCACATCATGACAGAAATATTTGCCGCCGAATTGCGCGCCGATCCCCATCTCTCGGGTCATCTGCAGGATCTTCTGCTCCCACTCCAGATCGCGGAACGCGTGACCGCTGTCCGAACCCTGGGTCGGCAGCCCGTCGAGATACCGGCAAGAGGCAAGCTTCACCGTCTTCATACAGAATTCGGCCGAGGTGCCGCCGATCACGATCGCGAGATGGTACGGCGGACAGGCTGCGGTGCCGAGGGTGCGAATCTTCTCGTCAAGGAACTTTGCCAGCGAGTCTGGATTCAGCACCGCCTTCGTCTGCTGGAACAGGAAGGATTTGTTGGCGGATCCGCCGCCCTTCTGAACGAACAGGAATTTGTAGGCGTCGCCCTTGTCCGCATAGAGCTCGATCTGGGCAGGCAGATTGGTGCCGGTGTTCTTCTCCGTGAACATGTCCAGCGGTGCCAGTTGGCTGTAGCGCAGGTTGTGGTTCAGATAGGTGTTGTGGACACCAAGCGCCAAGGCCTCTTCGTCGTCGAAGCCGGTGAACACACCCTGACCCTTCTTGCCCATGACGATGGCGGTGCCGGTGTCCTGGCACATCGGCAGCACCCCGCCGGCCGCGATAGAAGCGTTCTTCAGCAGGTCGTAGGCCACGAAGCGATCGTTCTCCGATGCCTCATCATCCTCGAGAATGTTGCGCAGCATCTGGAGGTGGCTTGGCCGCAGCAGATGGGAGATGTCGCGAAAGGCGTGCTCGGCCAGCGTGGTGAGCGCTTCCGGCTGGATCGTGAGCACATTCCGGCCACCCAGTTTCTCGACCGCGACATGATCGGTGGTGACCTGACGGTATTCGGTCTGATCGGGGGCAAGCGGAAACAGCTCGGTGAAATCAAACGCCGCCATGGCGTGTCCTCCCTAGGTGCGCAAGGGGGCTCAATGACGCGATGACAATCCCATCATCGCCGCAGCCCGATTAGAAACGGCTCTGAAAGAGGTCTTACTTTTTCTTCCGGAACTGGTCCAGAGAGACAACCTCACCACCGGAGTCGCCTCCGCTGTTCGCGCCATCGCCGGCCGCAGGTGAATCGAGATTCGTCGAGGGGGCCTCGGTGGCCGTCTCCTCGCTGTCCGCCAAATCGTCACCGTCGGTGGCGTTGTGCTGAAACTGCAGGCCGAACTGGACCGAGGGATCGGCAAAACCGGTCATGCTGGCAAAGGGAACGACGAGACGTTCGCGGTTGTCGTTAAAGCTCAAGGTGACCTCAAACTGATCCTCGGAAATCTTGAGGTTCCAGAACTGGTACTGCAGGACGATCGTCATCTCGTCCGGATACCGTTCCTTGAGGTAAGAGGGCACCTCGACGCCCGGCCATTCGGTGTTGAAGGTGATGTAGAAATGATGGTTGCCCGGCAGACCGCGCTCAGAGGCGCGGATCAGGGACGCCTTCACGACGCCCCGCAACGCGTCTTCCACCATCAGATCGTATCTAAAGAGGTCGTCCGACATCTGGTCCCGTTTCTTCTTCGGCTCGGCACTCGTCAAGTTTTTCTGCAGCAACAATAGGGCGCATGAAGGCGTGTGACCAGAGCCCGTTTCGCGGGACCGCCGGAACGGTGGGTGAAGGTCGGAACGGAAATGTTCGGCAATGCAGGGAAAGTGCGGGCCTTCTGTTGCTAGGCGGCCCGCGGCCCCACGTTACGGTGCTAACCGAAACGGATTGGTGTGCAAGTTCCTTACCGCTTAAGCAGCAGCGCGGAGCTCACCAGCATAGTTGTCGTTTGCAACTACTATATGGCCCGATATCGGTGGTACCATGCCGAGCAAAAAGTCCGCCTTTACCACGCGTGTCGATCCTGTTTCGCCCCCAAACTCCGGATCGGGCATCGGGGGAAACATTCCCCTTCCGCTCGCATCGGTCGATCACTCGACCCCGGAGGAATTTGGTGGAGGCGCCGGGTACTGCCCCCGGGTCCACTACGCTTATTCCACGGCCCGTTTATCGCCATAGCCGGATATCTCCGGCACCACTAGATATAGGCGCTTTTGCATTTGGATTAAAGGGGGATCGGTCGGGATGTCGCCCGATGCCGATCTCTTTCCGTGATATCCGGAGAGCGACTCGTTAAGCTGTTCCTCGTCTGAAACTCGCCACCCCGGAGACCATCTGGAATGCGACAATATCACGACCTGCTGCACCGTATTCTCGAGGACGGCGCTCTCAAGGGGGACCGCACCGGAACCGGAACCCGCAGTGTTTTCGGTCATATGCTGCGCTTCGACCTGTCGGAGGGGTTCCCGATGGTCACGACCAAGAAGCTACATCTGAAGTCGATCGTGCATGAGCTGCTTTGGTTTCTGGCGGGCGACACCAATGTCCGTTATCTGCAGGAAAACGGTGTCCGGATCTGGAACGAGTGGGCCGACGAAACCGGCGCTCTCGGACCGGTCTACGGGAAGCAGTGGCGCAGTTGGGCCAAACCGGACGGAGGGACGGTCGATCAGATCTCCTGGGTCATCGACGAGATCAAGCGCAACCCGAATTCCCGCCGCCTGATCGTCAGCGCCTGGAACGTGGGGGAACTGGACGACATGGCCCTCATGCCCTGCCATTGTCTGTTCCAGTTCTACGTGGCGGACAGCAAGCTGTCCTGTCAGCTCTACCAGCGTTCGGCCGACGTTTTTCTTGGGGTGCCGTTCAATATCGCCAGCTATGCGCTGTTGACCCACATGATCGCGCAGGTCACGGGGCTGGAGCCGGGCGAGTTCGTGCACAGTTTCGGCGACACTCACCTCTATCTCAACCACCTGGAACAGGCCCGTGAGCAGTTGACACGCGAACCGCTGCCCTTGCCGCGGCTTTGGCTGAACCCGGAGGTGACCAATATCTTCGATTTCAAGTTCGAGGACGTTCGGGTGGACGGGTACGAGGCCCATCCGCATATTGCGGCACCGGTCGCGATTTAGGCTCACATTTGGGTCAGCAGCCGGGGCATCATGCGCGCGGCCTGTTCTGTTACAGTCTGCCAGGCATCGCCGTCTGTTGTCCCCGGTCCGGCTCCGAACTCGACCCGCCGGCACAATCCAAGATAGCCGTCCCGCTCATCCCCTGCGGCGTCCGTGAACCGGGGCAACCAGCTCCGTTCGGGGAACATTTCCAGCGTCGGCGTGCCGATCGCGGCCGCCATTGCCGTCACCGAACTGGATACGCCGACCACCAGATCGCAGGCCGACGCGAGTGCGGCCGCGCCGTCCAGATCCTTGCGCTTGTCGATATCCGGCGTGTCGATGATTGAGACCCCAAAAGACTCCCGGAAGCGCATGATGTCTTCGGTGGCGTCGATGTACTGAAGATTGACGAACCGGACACCTGGAACCGTCAGGATCGGTCGCAGGTGCTCGAGCGCCGGGTAAAACCTGGCGCGTTCCGGCCGGGTGACGGCGCTGCCCCAGACCAGGCCGACCAGAGGGCCGTCCGTCTGAGGCCAGAGAGTCCGGATGCACATGTCAACCTGCCGGGCGTCGGGAACCAGAAACCCGCCTGCGGCGACAGGACCGTCCCGCAGAAGTCCCAGCATCAGCGGCAGGCTGCCCGCCTCGATATAGGCTGCGGGCTGGTCCGGTAGATCGTGGTAGTCGAAGATGACGCTTGCACCGATGCGCCGGCCCGAATGCGGGCGCACCTGAATGTCAGGGAACGAACGTTGGAATAGTTTCACCAGGCGCGGCTCGCATTCGACGATCACGTCACAACCGCGCTTCAGGAGGTTGGGCAGGGCCGAGGCAAACCGCACTTCGTCGCCCAATCCTTGCTCGGCCAGCACCATCAGCGGGCCTGGCATTGCGCCGCCGTCCCACCGGGGCGCGGACAGTCCGCGCCGCTCGGGAGCGTGAACCGCACCGGGCCTTAGCCGGGCTTCATATTCCGCGAGTCCGGCCTCAATCCGCCCGCTTGTCATGAGTGCCATCGCATGGTGGAGCACGACCTGATCGTCCGCCGGGGCGGTCGTCCGCGCCCGTTCGGCCCAGACCAGGGAATGGTCGTCGTTCCCCATGCGGGCGAGCGCTTCGGCCAAATTCGCAGAGCCGCGGGCCACGTGCGGATGCAGGCACAGCATCCGTCGATAGTGCAGGAATGCCTCGTCGTAGAGCGCCAGCCGAGCGAAGGCGTCGGCCACGCTCTGAGCGATCTCGGGGAGCAGAATCCCCACCTTGGCGATATCTCGTGCCAAGTTTGCCGCAAGATTGGGCCGATTCAGGGTGATCAGGGCGTGTACCAGATTGCTGCCCGCCTCGACGGAGCCCGGCCGAATCCGGATCACGTTCTTGTAGGCGAACGCCGCGTCGCCGGTCTGGCCCAGATCCCGGGCAAGGTTGCCGATCGCGAACCACAGGCTTGGGTCGTCCGGATAATCTTCGACAAGGGGGCGCAGGGTTTCGAGGGCCCGAGAGAGGTGCCCCGACTGGCGCTGCCTGTCGGCCTTTTCCAGTGCGCTCAGGACGTCCGGCGGGGAGGGGGGCGACGTTGGAGGCATCGGCTCCGTTTCGGGCTAATTCGGTTCGGTCACGGGATGGTTGGCCGAACGGTCGGGACGGAGTATCCCTGATTCTTGAAAAATGTTCAGCCGTTCCGCCGTCGGGCGAGGGGAGACCAAACCGTGACGCCTCCGAATCCGCCGATTGTTCTGGTCGCCGCCTTGGCCCGCAACCGGGTGATCGGTGCCAATGGAGACATGCCGTGGCATCTCCCCGCCGACCTCAAGCGGTTCAAGGCCATCACCTTGGGCAAGCCGATGGTGATGGGGCGGAAGACCTTCGAGGCAATCGGCCGACCCTTGCCCGGTCGCCGCACCATCGTGGTGACCAGGGACCCGAACTGGCGGGCCGACGGTGTGGAGGTCGCTTCTGATTTGGGCACCGCAATCACGCTTGCCGCCGAAACCGCACCCGAGGAGATCATTGTGGCGGGTGGCGGGCAGATTTACGATCAGGCGATCGGGCTGGCCGCCCAATTGCGGCTGACCTGGATCGATCTCGACCCGACCGGCGATGCTGTGTTTCCCAAGGTCGACCCGGCTGTATGGCAAGAGATTGCCCGAACGGAGTTTCAGGTTGACGGCGACCGTCCGGCCCACGCCTTCGTCGACTACGTCCGTCGGTCGCACCGCTGACGGTCACTCGAACACGATGCTCGGTGCGGACCGGGTCGGAGCGCCTAACTCGCGGGCGACCGATTGCCACACGCGCTCCGCGATCGCCTTGAAGACGATTGCGTGCGGGCTGTCTGGTTGGCTCGCGACGATCGGTGTGCCGGCGTCTGAGGTTTCACGGATCGCCAGATGCAGGGGCACTTCACCCAGGAAGGGCACACCGAGCCGCTCCGCCTCCTGTCGCGCGCCGCCATGGCCGAAAACCTCGTGCCGTTCTCCGCAGCTGGGGCACAGGAAATAGCTCATGTTCTCGACGATTCCCAAGACCGGGACATCAACCCGGCGGAACATGTTGAGACCTTTGCGGGCATCAAGGAGCGCGATGTCCTGTGGAGTGGAGACGATCACCGCGCCGCTCAGGGGCACGCGCTGGGCCATGGTCAGCTGGGCATCGCCGGTGCCCGGCGGCATATCGACCACCAGCACGTCCAAGGTGCCCCATTTCACCTGGCGGAGCATCTGCTCAAGTGCGCTCATAACCATTGGTCCGCGCCAGATGGTCGGCGTATCCTCGGCCACGAGAAAGCCGATCGACATGCATTTGATGCCGTGGTTTTCCATTGGGATGAGGATCTTCCCGTCTTCCGATGTCGGTTTTCCCGAGATCGCCATCATGCGCGGCAAGGACGGTCCGTAGACGTCTGCGTCCATCAGTCCCACCGCGAGCCCTTGAGCCTTCAGCGCCAGCGCCAGATTGACGGCGACCGTTGATTTGCCGACCCCGCCCTTGCCGGAGGCGACGGCGATGATCGATTTAATGCCCGGAATTTCCGGACGGCTCGGCATCGGGCCTTGATCCTTCGGTTTGACGGCGCTGGGCGTTGACGCAGAACCGGGGGCGCCCTGTTTGTGCGCTGTGAGGACCGCTGTGACTGAGGTGACGCCGTCCAAGTCCAGCACCGCCTGTTCGCAGGCCTTGCGCAGCGGTTCCAGCCGAGGACCGCGTTCTGGGGCGACTTCCAGGCTGAAAGCGATATTGCCATCTTTGACGATCAGCCCCGAGACCATTTTTAGCGACACCACGTCGCCGCCCTGTTCGGTGTCTTGAACCTGACGGAGTGCATCGAGAATTGTCTCTTCGGAAACCCTTGCCATGCTTGAAATTCCTTCAAACTCGCCAATATGCCCGCAGGAGCATTTTCGGACGGTGTCTATACGTCCGACATAAGATGGCGGGAAGACGTTTGCAACGCGGGCGGACGTAACACGGATTTGGTCAGGCCTTACTTTGCAACGCTTGAGACGCCGTGGTACTCCGCAGGACGGAAGTTTTTGAGTTGGGCTCCCGGGATTTGAGCTTCGGAGACCGGCCTCAAGTGACCGAAAAAACAGGACGAGGAATACAAAAATATGCCCTGGAATGACGGTGGTGGACGTGGGTCGGGCCCTTGGGGTGGCGGCAGCGGTAACAACGGCGGCGGCAATAACGGCGGTGGTCGCGGCAACTCGCCCTGGGGACGTCCCGGCGGTGGGGGCGGCGGCGGTGGCGGCGGTGGCCAAGGGGGTCCCAGCCAAAAGGACATCGAGGAGATGCTCCGCCGCAGCCAGCAGCGGTTCAAGAGTCTGATTCCGGGCGGTTTCGGAGGCCCGAAAGTCATCGTTCTTATCGTGCTCGCCGTCGTGGCCGTTTGGCTCGCCACCGGCGCGTATCGGGTTCAGCCGAACCAGCAGGGCATCGAGCTGGTGTTCGGCAAATACAACGGTATTCCAGAAGAGCCAGGATTGCACTGGAACTACCCGGCTCCGATCGGCGATGTCTACACGCCGGATGTGACCCGTGAGAACAGGATCGAGATCGGCTTCCGGTCGAGCGGCGCCAGCTCCGCTCGGGACCAGGCAGACGAGAGTTTAATGATCACCGGCGACGAGAACATCGTCGATATCGATTTCGTGGTGTTCTGGCGGATCAGCAATGCGGGCGACTTTCTGTTCAACATTCGCGAGCCAGAGGAGACTGTGAAGGTTTCCGCCGAAGCGGTGATGCGCGATATCATTGGACGCACCCGTATTCAGGACGCTTTGACCGACCGACGCGGGCCGATCGAGGCCGAGGCGCGCACAAACTTGCAGGAACTGGTCAACGAATATCAGGCCGGTATCGAGATCCGGCAGGTGCAGCTGTTGCAGGTTGACCCGCCAGCTCAGGTCATCGACGCCTTCAACGAAGTACAGCGTGCCAAACAGGACTTGGAGCGATTGATCAACGAGGCCGAGACCTACCGGAATGACATTCTGCCACGTGCCCGAGGCGAGGCTGCGCAGATGGTCGAAGAGGCCAGCGCTTTCCGCGAGGAAGTCGTAAACCGCGCTGAAGGTGACGCGAACCGCTTCAACTCGGTTCTTGCGGCGTACGCTCAGTCCAAGGATGTGACCACCCGCCGCATCTATCTCGAAACTTTGGAAGAGGTGTTCGGCAAAGTGAACAAGGTGATCATCGATTCTGAGAATGGGTCTGGAAACGGCGTGGTGCCCTATCTCCCCTTGCCGGAGATCCAGAAACGGACCGGCGGCGCATCGGGCAGTGGCACCGGGTCCACAACCAACCGGGGGACTAACTGATGAACCGCACTCTCGCGATTATCGGGGCAATCGTCCTTATCGGCGGCGTTATCCTCTCGAATTCCTACTTCATCGTCGATCAGACCAAGCAGACCCTGGTTCTGCGCTTCGGTGAGCCGGTGCGTGAGATCCTGCAGCCGGGCCTCCAATTCAAGATCCCGTTCATCGAGGAGACCGTGTTCTACGAGCGTCGGGCCCTGGATGTGGATCCGCCGCGTCAGCAGGTCATCCTGTCGGATCAGAAGCGTCTCGATGTGGACAGCTATGCCCGCTACACGATCACCGATCCTCTGGAGTTTTTCCGGTCTGTGCGGACCGAGCGGGAAGCGGCCAGCCGATTGTCCAATATTATCAACTCGTCTCTGCGACGGGTGCTGGGCAACCAGACCTTGCTGCAGGTCCTTTCCGACGGGCGCGTGAGCATCATGTCCCAGATCAAGGAGATCGTGAACGAGTCCGCAACGCGGTACGGTCTTGAGATCATCGAGGTCCGCATCCGGCGGGCGGATTATCCGGATGCGACCAGGGAGAACGTCTACAATCGAATGATCTCCGAGCGTGAGCGGGAAGCGGCTCAGTTCCGTGCAGAAGGGTCCGAGCAGGCCCAGAAGATTCGGGCGGACGCGGATAAGCAGCGCACCATCGTCATTGCCGAGGCACAGAAGCAGGCCGAGACCCTGCGTGGTGAGGGCGACGGTCAGGCGATCAAGATCTACGCCGATGCTTTCGGTCAGGACCCTGACTTCTTCGCCTTCTACCGGTCGATGCAGGCTTACCGGACGGCAATGTCCGAGGGCGACACCACCTTGGTTCTGAACCCGGACAGCGACTTCTTCCGTTTCTTCAATTCGATGGATGGAGCCCCGGCGGCCGATTAGGCCTGGGTTGTGGTGAAATGAAATCTCGCTGCCAACGCCGTCATGACTGATTTCTTGACGGCGTTGGCGCTTGTTCTGGTGATAGAGGGTGTCCTGTACGCGGGATTTCCGGACACCATGAAGCGTGGCATGCAGGCCGCGTTCGAACTTCCCCCGACGACATTGCGCGCAGTCGGCCTGGCTGTGGCTCTTTTGGGACTCATCGGCGTGTGGCTGATTCGAGGGTGAACGTCCGGTCTTTTGCCCGATGGCTCGTTTTGCCGTAAAGCCGCCTCAAATGTGTTCAAAGGGTACCATATCGGGCGTGTTCGCTTCGCAATTGAGGTCGAGACTCGACAGCATCGAGAGCGGGCGTTGACTGTGTCTGTCGGATACCCACCTGAAGTGTGGTCGGTGATCGCTAAGCCGGGTATTCGACGCGGAGATGAGTCGGTCGGTCCGTTCGAGACGAGCGCAGATGAACGCCGAGACGAGGAGAGGACAGTCAATGCTTCAAACACGACTTGATTACCCGTGCGAGACGGAAATGGTGTCGCACCCAACAGCCGGACGTCGGGGGCTGATGTCCCTCGTTCGGTCCTCGCTTGGTGCGACCACCCGAACGGTCGCCGCCGGCGCCATCGTGGTTGCCTTCGGCGTCGGCGTTCTCTCGCCTGGTTTGGCGGATGCCAAAGCGCCCCCGGCCAGCTTCGCGGATCTTGCCGCCGAGCTTTCTCCGGCGGTGGTCAATATCGCCACGACCCAGACCATTGATGCCGGTCGTACCCCGGAAATGCCTCAACTTCCTCCGGGATCACCCTTCAAGGACTTCTTCGACGAGTTCTTCGAACGCAATCAGCCACGGTCGGACCGTCCGCGCCGCGCCCAATCCCTGGGTTCCGGCTTCATCATTGATGCCGCCGGTATCGTGGTCACAAATAACCACGTGATCGCCGATGCGGATGAGATCACCGTTCGCCTTCAGGATGACACGGAATTCAAGGCGGTGCTGCTGGGCACCGACGAGAAGACCGATGTCGCGGTCCTGCAGATCGACCCGGACGGCCGGGAGCTTCCTTCCGTAAGCTTCGGCGACAGCGACAAGCTGCGGGTCGGCGACTGGGTGGTTGCGATCGGCAATCCGTTCGGGCTTGGCGGCACCGTGACCGCCGGTATTGTCTCGGCCCGTGGCCGGGATATCGGACAAGGTCCGTACGATGACTTCATCCAGACCGACGCCTCGATCAATCGGGGCAATTCGGGTGGTCCGCTCTTCGACATGGACGGCAAGGTGATCGGCATCAACACCGCCATCTTCTCGCAGTCCGGCGGGTCCGTCGGTATCGGGTTTGCGATTTCTTCCGAACTGGCCAAGGGCGTTGTCTCGCAGCTTCGGGAGTTCGGCCGCACCCGGCGCGGCTGGCTGGGTGTCCAGATCCAGCAGGTGACCGACGAAATTGCGGAAAGTCTCGGCCTGTCCGAGGCAAAAGGCGCCCTGGTTGCAGCGGTGACCCCAGGCGGTCCGGCTGAATCTTCGGGTATCGAGGCCGGTGACGTGATCCTGTCGTTCAATGGCCAGGCGGTGCCTGAGATGCGGGCTCTGCCGCGGATCGTCGCGGAAACACAGGTCGGCGAGGAAGTCGCGGTCACGGTTTGGCGCGCTGGCAAGGAAGCGGCTGTGACCGCAAAACTCGGTGAGCTGGAGAAAGCGGAAGAGGCGCGGGTGATCCAGACCTCGCAGACCGATGGCGTGATCGAGGACACCAAGGTCTCATCACTTGGTCTTGATGTCGCCACGCTGACGCCGCAATTGCGGGACGATTATAAGGTTCCAGGCGACATCGAAGGTGTCGTGATCCGCGAGATCGCGACCGATGGTGCGGCTGCCGAAAAGGGATTGAGCATCGGTGACGTGATCGTCGAGGCCAACCAACGAGAAGTGCGCGAGCCGAAGGACCTTGCTGACGCCGTCACGGAAGCACGGGAGGCCGGTAAGAAGTCGATCCTCCTGTTTGTGGCCAGCCAAGGTGAGACGCGCTTCATTGCGCTTCGCATAGACAAGGGCTGATCCCCCGCCCCCCACGATGGCCCTTTGCGAAGTGGCGCGACGACCCCGGTTGGAAACAATCGGGGTCGTTGTCTTGGTGGCCGCCCGACCGGCGCGGGCGCCTAACCGGCCATGGTCTTGGCGATGGCGGTTTCGAGCAACTCGACCCCGAGATCGATCTCCGCATCCGTCACGGTCAGCGGCGGGGCAATCCGCATGGTGCCGCCGGAGTTTCCGGCCCGCACGATGTTGGCGGACAGCCCGAGGTCCAGCGCAAGATCGGTGACGGCATCCGAGATGTCAGAGGCCTGCCGCCCACTATGGTCGGTGAACTCCAGCCCGAGCAGCAGACCGCGTCCGCGCACGTCCCCAATGCAGGCCTGGCGGCTCTTCAATCCGAGCAACCCGTCCTTCAGTCGCCCACCGGCGACGGCCGCGCGCTCAGCGAGACCGTCGCGCCGGACAACCTCCAGAACCTTGAGCCCGACGGCGGCGGGAAGCGGGTCGTTGACATGGGTGGTGTAAAATAGGAACTCGCGGGCCTCGGCCTCCTTGGCCAAGTGCTCCGAGGCCATCACGGCGGAGAGCGGCAGCCCGGCTCCCAGGGTCTTCGACAGGGTCAGGATATCCGGCACCACCCCATCGCGCTCGAACGCGAACATCTGCCCGGTGCGCCCGATCCCGGTTTGCGCCTCGTCCAGGATCAGCAGCATACCCCTGGCGTGGCAATGCTCTCGCAGGGCGGTGAGATAGCCCAGCGGGAGCTCGAGCACGCCGCCGCTGCTCAAAATCGGCTCGGCAATGAAGGCCGCGAGATTTCCCGTCGACTGCCGATCCAACTGCTCGAAGGAATCGTCCAGTTCCTGACGCCAGTCGACACCCGCGAACCGCGGCCGGTAGGCGTTCGGGGCCGGTATGCCGAAGGATCCGGCGGCCAACGGGCCGATCCCCCGGCGCCCGGCCTTATAGGTCGCGGCGGCGGCTCCGCCGGTCATGCCGTGCCAGGACTGGGTGAAGCCGACGATTTCCCATTTCCCGGTTACCAGTTTCGCCAGTCGGATCGCTGCCTCGTTGGCCTCGCCACCGGTCGAGAGCAGAATGACCTTCGGCAGGTCCGGAACCAACTCCGCCAGAGCCTCCGCCAGATCCACCACCTCGTCCGAGACCATTGAGGAGAACAGATGGTCGAGCCGGCCGGCGCTTTCCCTCACGGTGGCGACGATTTCCGGATGGCAATGACCCAGGATCGCGCTCATTTGACCGGAGGTGAAATCCAACACCCGGCGTCCATCGGCGGCGTACAGGAAGGAGCCTTCCGCCCGTTCCGGCACGAAAGGCACGAAATCGCCCCCGTATTTCAGGAGATGTCGGTTCGCTCTGGCCCAGAATGTGTCATTGGCGCGGGTGCTGCTCTCGTTCATCGGGATGGCTCCAGGTTGGGGTCGGCAGCTTATGAAGCATCCGCACGGCCCCGGTCGGCAAGCGCATTCGACTACGGCTTGCGGCGAGAGAGCGCGCCGCTGGCCAACAGGACGCCGAAACTGGTCAAGAGAACGCCTGCGACCCCGGTTGGGTCCAACCGCTCACCCAGAAAGATCACGGCGAAGATCCAGGCCAGGATCGGCGCCAGCGACCCGAAGGCGGCCCCGCTGGAGGACCCGAGTTTCGCCACCGCGGTCGAGAAGAACAGCAGCGAGAAGAATCCGGACGCAAGACCCTGCGCCGCGATCTGCAGCGACAGCTCCGGAAGGGCTGCGCGGTCGAGGCCGGGGTCCAGCCAGATCAGATAGATCGGGAGGTAGCCGACCGCAGAGCCGACGCTGACCACGGCGGCCCCCTGCCAGACGCTCAACCCGCTGCCCCGGAAGGCGAGGGTGTAGATCGCCCAACTGAAGGAGGCGGCCAGAAAGAACAGGTGGCCCCGCCATCGTCCGTCATTCGCACCCTCGATCAGCGCATCGCCGAGAATGGACAGCACGCCGGCTCCGATCAGGGCGAACCCGATCCAGCGGATCGGCGCGATGCTCTCTCGGGTCACTACGACCGCGAGCAGGGCGACGAACAGCGGCATGGCTCCCGGCAACAGCGCCCCCGCCTCCGACGCCGGCGCGAAGGTCATGCCGGTCGCGGCCAGAAGGAAGAACGGCGCGCCCGCCCCGTACAGCATCAGCAACAGACGGGCCGGATGCACGCGCCTGATCGTCGGCCAGTCGCGGATCGCGACCGGCAGCAGCAGCAATGCCGGAATGGTGAAGCGTAGGAAGCCGAGATCATAGGACGATAACGCGCCACCGACTCCGAACCGGGTGGAGACAATCCAACTCGCCCACATCACCACGGTGGCGAATCCCGCGAGCACCCCGATCAACGTATTCCGGCTCACGGGGTGATGATTTCGGGCGTGGTATAGCCTTGAAGGTACAGAAGACCGGTCAGGTCGGCGTGATTGATCCGGAACCGAGCAGCTTCTTGCACGGCGGGTTTGGCGCGGAAGGCAACGCCCATTCCGGAGGCGGTCAACATCGCGAGATCATTGGCGCCGTCTCCCACTGCCAGGGTTTCGTCAAGCGAGATGCCCCGCGCCTGCGCAAGTTCGGTCAGAGTATCCAGCTTGGCCTCTTTTCCCAGGATCGGCCGCAGGACCTTGCCGGTCAGCCGGCCGTCCTGAACCTCAAGACTGTTGCCGCGATCCTCATCAAAGCCAAGCCGCGCGCGGATCGCCGAGGTGGTCGGCTTGAACCCTCCCGAAACCAGCGCGCAATAGCTGCCCGCGGCCTTCATGGTCGCGAGCAAACTCGGCCCGCCGGGTGTGAGCTCCAGCGCAGCATTGACCCGGTCGAGCGCAGAAGAGGGCAGGCTCGCCAGCATACCCACCCGTTCGTCCAGGGCGCTTTCAAAGTCCAGTTCGCCGCGCATCGCCCGCGCGGTGATCGCCGAGATCTGCTCCTTGAGTCCTGCGAACTCTGCCAGCTCGTCCAGGGTCTCGCCCAGGATCATCGTGCTGTCCATGTCGGCGATCAGGAGCTTTTTGCGCCGACCGGCGGCGGGTTGTGCATTCACGTCCACAGCACGTTCCGCAAGGGCCGTGCGCACAGTCGTCAAAGCGAATTCGATATCCACGCCGTCAAACGGAATGTCGACAGCAGACTCGACTGCGAGCGTGATCGGGTCCCCAACGTCTGCACGGGCCTCCGAAAGGACGCGCACCGCCTCCGATATGATCGAGGTTGAGAGCGCCCCTGAGGCGGTGGTGAGGGTGAGGATGTGTTGCATGCAGCGCTGTTTTCGCGTAGCGCCGAGCGCATGTCCAGCGCCCGAAATGCACAACTCTCGTCCGTTCTGGTCGTAGCCGGTCCGACTGCGAGCGGGAAGTCGTCTCTCGCTCTCTGTCTGGCCGAGGCTTTGGGCGGCGTCGTGATCAACGCGGACAGTATGCAGGTCTACCGCGAGCTACGGGTTCTGACGGCGCGTCCTTCCGAAGAGGATGAAGCGAGGGTGCCGCACCGGCTTTACGGCGTACTGCCTGGCTCGCAGCGTGGTTCGGTCGCCTGGTGGCGCGACGCCGCTCTGGAAGAGATCGATCGGGCGCTGGCGGCTGGGCAGATGCCGGTCCTGTGCGGCGGCACCGGGCTGTATCTGCGGGCGATGATCGAGGGGATCGCCGATATCCCCGATGTCCCGGCCGAGATCTTCGATGCCGCGAGAGCCCGGCACGCATTGCTTGGCGGGGAGCATTTCCGCCGCGAGCTCATGGACCGCGATCCGCGGACGGCAAACCGATTGGAGCCCGGCGATAGCCAGCGACTGATCCGGGCATGGAGTGTGGTGGAGGCCACGGGACGGCCGCTTTCCGCTTTTCAGGAGGAGGTGGTCTCCGGCCGTCCGGATCTCTCATTCAGGACCATCCTGATTGATCCGTCTCGCGATGTTCAGGTCGATGCGATCAATCGTCGCTTCGCCGAGATGGTCGAGCAGGGCGGCTTGGCGGAGGTGGCGGCTCTCAGAGATCTTGGCCTGGCCCCGGACCTGCCGGTGATGAAGGCTCTTGGTGTTCCGCAACTGCTTGATTTTCTTTCAGGAACCCTGTCTCTGGAGGTTGCCGTCGAGCGGGCGTGTATCGCGACGCGGCAATATGCCAAACGGCAGCGCACTTGGTTTCGACATCAGTTCCTGTCTAATTTTCGAATGCCGGGGAAATTTTCGGAAAGTGATTTCTCCAAAATGTTTCCAGAAATTCGCAAGCGCGTGTTGACGCCTGCAGATTGAGCGACTAGGTTCCGCCCGCGACTGGGAATGCTGCGGCGCGGAAAACTTTTTCGCGCCGCAACTGTCTTGAAACTCAACCTGATCCGCCGACACGAAACGGCCGATCGCAACCGGAGGACCGGAGCATGACGAAACCCCGCTCGTCGACCGCCCGCCGCGACGCGGCACCCCGCACCATGAGTGGTGCGGCCGTTATTCTCGAAGCACTGAAGGATCAGGGTGTTGAGGTCATCTTCGGCTACCCCGGCGGGGCGGTATTGCCGATCTATGACGAAATCTTCAAGCAGAACGCGATCCGCCACATCCTCGTGCGGCACGAGCAGGCTGCGGTGCATGCCGCCGAAGGTTATGCCCGCTCCACCGGCAAGGTGGGCTGCGTGCTGGTGACCTCCGGGCCGGGCGCCACCAATGCCGTGACCGGACTGACCGATGCGTTGATGGACAGCATTCCGCTGGTCTGTCTGACCGGTCAGGTGCCGACCCATCTGATCGGCAATGATGCCTTTCAGGAGGCCGACACGACCGGAATCACCCGTCCGTGCACCAAGCATAACTATCTGGTGAAGCAGCCGGAGAAACTGGCCGAGGTGATGCACGAGGCCTTCTACGTGGCGGCCCATGGCCGTCCGGGGCCAGTGGTCGTCGATCTGCCGAAGGATATCCTGTTCGCCGAGTGTCCTTATGAGGGACCCGAAAACGTCGAGCCAAAGGCGTATCGTCCGCAGGTCAAGGGAGACAGCGCGGCGATCGAGCGCGCGGTCGAGCTGATCGCCAAGGCGAAGCGGCCGATCTTTTACGGCGGCGGCGGTCTGATCAACGCCGGCCCGAATGCGTCCAAGATGTTCACCGACCTGGTGCGCAAGGTCGGCGCGCCGGCGACCCTGACCCTCATGGGCCTTGGCGCGTTCCCGGCCTCGGACAAGAGGTTCCTCGGCATGCTGGGCATGCACGGCACCTACGAAGCCAACATGTCGATGTACGAATGCGATGTGATGGTCTGCATCGGCGCGCGGTTCGATGACCGGGTGACCGGACGGCTGGATGCGTTCTCGCCGAACTCGACCAAGATCCACATCGATATCGACCCGTCCTCCATCAACAAGAACGTGGCAGTGGACCTGCCGATCATCGGTGACGCGGCAAGTATCCTCGAGGACATGCTCAAGGTCTGGAAGTCCAAGGGATACAGGTCAAACGACAAGCCCCTGGCCGACTGGTGGGGCAAGATCGAAGCTTGGCGCAGCAAGAACTGTCTCGCCTACAGCCAGACCAGCCAGATCATCAAACCGCAACACGCCATCCGTCGGCTGTTCGAGAAGACCCAGGGAATGGACTGCTACATCACGACCGAAGTCGGTCAGCACCAGATGTGGGCAGCCCAGTACTATAATTTCGACGAGCCGAACCGGTGGATGACCTCCGGCGGCCTCGGCACCATGGGATACGGGTTCCCAGCGGCCATGGGCGTGCAGATCGCGCATCCCGACGCCCTGGTGGTGGATATCTCGGGGGAGGCCAGCTTCATGATGAATATGCAGGAGCTGTCCACGATGATTCAATACAAGCTCCCGGTGAAGGCGTTCATCATCAATAATCAGTGGATGGGCATGGTCCGCCAGTGGCAGGAGCTGATCCACGGCGCCCGCTATTCGGAGAGCTATTCCGAGGCCCTGCCGGACTTCGTCAAGCTGGCGGAAGCTTTTGGGGGAGTTGGTCTGCGGGCAACTGCGCTGGACGAGCTGGACGACGTTATTGATGAGATGATCGCGACCCCGCATCCGGTGCTGGTCGATGTCTGCGTCACCAAGGACGAGAACTGCTTCCCGATGATCCCGTCGGGGGCGGCCCATTTCGAGATGCTGCTTGGCCCGAACGACCATGCTGAAAAGCCGACCTCCGAGCGAGGCATGGTTCTGGTCTAAGTAAGTAACTCGCGGTCCGGGCAGTCCGTCCGGACCGTTTTTTCGTTGCAATTCCGCTCGCGCCCTTGGATGAAGGGCGGCGTCCGTCATTGAGGGAGGCATTCAGGCCTCCGTGCGATGGCAAATCCGAGGAGTTAAGCCCTTGACTATAAGGGAAGAAGAGATCCAGCGGCACACGATCGCCGTGCTGGTGTCGAACGAACCGGGAGTGCTCGCCCGGGTCATCGGCCTGTTTTCCGGCCGTGGCTACAACATCGAAAGCCTGACCGTTTCCGAGGTTGACGAGATCAATGTCCGGTCGCGGATCACCATTGTCACCTCCGGGACGCCGATGGTGATCGAGCAGATCAAGGCGCAGCTCTCCCGTCTGGTTCCGGTCTTCGATGTCCACGATCTGACCCTTGAAAGCCCGCATGTGAGCCGGGAGATGGCGTTGGTCAAGATCCGCAATGACGGCGAGCAGCGGATCGAGGCGCTGAGGATCGCCGATACCTTCCGGGCACGGGCGCTGGACAGCACCCTGGAAAGCTTCGTGTTCGAATTGACCGGAGATACCGGGAAGATCGATGCCTTTATTGACCTGATGGTGGCCCTGGGCGAAGTCGAGGTCTCTCGAACCGGCGTGGTCGCGATCGCGCGTGGTCATGACCTCGACATGCCCGTCGTCCGCCTGAACAAGGCGCGACGCCGACACAAGAAAGCGGAGCCGGTGAAGTAGCCGATCCGAAAATCACTGCACACCGACTATCTGAAACCCATACGACGACGAAAAACCAAAGAAGGAGGGGAAACCCATGCGCGTGTATTATGATCGCGACGCCGATGTGAACCTGATCAAGTCCAAGAAGGTCGTGATCGTCGGCTACGGCAGCCAGGGCCATGCCCACGCGAACAACCTGAAGGACAGCGGCGTCAAGGAAGTTGCGGTTGCCTTGAAGGCCGACTCCAAGTCGCGTCCGAAGGCCGAGGCCGCCGGCCTGAAATGCATGACCCCCGCCGAGGCCGCCGCCTGGGGCGACGTGATCATGATGCTGACCCCTGACGAGCTGCAGGGCGACATCTACATCGAAGACATCAAGCCGAACATGCGTGCCGGGGCGGCGATCGCTTTCGCCCATGGCTTCAATGTGCATTTCAACTTCATCGAACCCCGCGAAGATATCGACGTCTTCATGATCGCACCGAAGGGTCCGGGCCACACCGTGCGCTCCGAGTACCTGCGGGGAGGCGGCGTTCCCTGTCTGGTCGCAGTCGATCAGAACAGCTCCGGCAACGCCCTGGAAATCGCGCTGAGCTATTCCTCGGCGATCGGTGGCGGTCGGGCCGGCACCATCGAGACCACCTTCAAGGAAGAGTGCGAAACCGATCTGTTCGGCGAGCAGGTCGTTCTGTGCGGCGGGCTGTGCGAGCTGATCAAGGCCGGCTATGAGACCCTTTGCGAGGCCGGTTATGCGCCTGAGATGGCGTATTTCGAGTGCTTGCACGAGGTGAAGCTGATCGTGGATCTGATCTACGAGGGCGGCATCGCCAACATGAACTACTCGATTTCCAACACCGCCGAATACGGTGAGTACGTCTCCGGACCGCGCATCGTCACCGACGAGACCAAGGCCGAGATGAAGCGCGTCCTGGCGGACATCCAGTCGGGCACCTTCGCGCGGAACTGGATGCTGGAGAACCGGGTCAACCAGTCCTCCTTCAAGGCGATGCGTCGCCGCGCGTCCGAGCACTCCATCGAGCAGGTCGGCGAGAAGCTGCGTGCCATGATGCCGTGGATCGCAGAGAACAAGCTGGTCGACAAGGACAAGAACTGATCCGTCCGGTTTGGATGGATGACGGCGCGGCGTCGGGGAAACCCGGCGCCGTTCTGCTGTTCGTTAGGAAAAAATTTAGAAATCTTTGTGACGATGCGGCGTTAACAGAGCTTGGTAACTTGCTGCGAATCCTGATATCATAACCGGTATCGCATATGTTGTTGCCGCAAAACGGACGGACCAGGGTTCTGACAGCCGTGCCGGAGCGAGTCGAAAGGCTGCATCCCGATCGTCGGTGAGTCGTCGCTGGGATCGGGACGGGGTCTGGAGACGGAGACCATGCTGAGCTTGAGCCGGGCCGCCTGCCCCCTTTCGGCGGCTCACTGACCTTTCGGAGGGAATGCCCCGCGCACCGGGGACCCAACACGGACGGGACCGAACCAAAGATGTTCTTCGCCAATTTGCTCGGAATGCTGTCGGCCGATATGGCCATCGACCTGGGGACTGCGAACACGCTGGTCTACGTTAAGGGACGCGGCATCGTCCTGAACGAACCCTCGGTCGTGGCGATCGCCACGGTGCGCGGCAAGAAACAGGTGCTCGCCGTTGGCGATGAAGCCAAGCAGATGCTTGGCCGTACGCCGGGCAATATCCAGGCGATCCGACCTCTGCGAGATGGCGTTATCGCCGACTTCGAAGTGGCCGAGGAGATGATCAAGCATTTCATCCGTAAGGTGCACAATCGTCGTTCATTCGCCAGCCCGCAGGTGATCGTTTGCGTGCCGTCCGGATCGACGGCCGTTGAGCGACGGGCGATTCAGGAGAGCGCCGAGAGCGCGGGGGCCCGCCGGGTGTTCCTGATCGAGGAGCCGATGGCGGCTGCGATCGGCGCGAATCTGCCGGTCACGGAGCCGACCGGCTCGATGGTCGTCGATATTGGCGGCGGCACGACCGAGGTTGCGGTGCTGTCCCTCGGCGGCATCGTTTATTCGCGTTCGGTCCGCGTCGGTGGCGACAAGATGGACGAGGCGATCATCGCCTATATCCGGCGAAATCATAATCTCCTGGTCGGTGAGGGCAGCGCCGAGCGGATCAAGAAAGACATCGGGTCCGGTTATCCGCCGGAAGACGGCGTCGGCAAGACCATGCAGATCAAGGGCCGCGATCTGATGAACGGTGTGCCCAAAGAAATCATCATCGATCAGAGCCAGATCGCCGACAGCTTGGCCGAGCCGGTCAGCCAGATCGTCGAGGCGGTCAAGGTCGCACTTGAGCAGACCCCTCCGGAACTTGCCGCCGACATCGTGGACAAGGGCATCGTGCTGACCGGTGGCGGTGCATTGCTGGGCAATCTGGATTTTGTGCTGCGTCACGCGACCGGTCTGCCGGTGATGATCGCGGACGATCCGTTGTCCTGCGTTGCGCTTGGCACCGGTCGTTGTCTCGAGGAAATGAAGGTTCTCCGTAACGTTCTGATCGGCGCCTACTAGGCGCGGGTGGGGATCGGCGACGGGCGTCTCCACTACACGATCCACCAGACCAGGTTTTGGCGAGACATGGCGAAGCGACCAGGTTCCTTCACAAGCGTAGCGCAACCGGCGCGCTCGCTGTGGAGCCGGTTTGCGTTCGGCATGCTGATCGCCGCGTCCTTTGGACTTATGCTGTTGGGAAAGGCGGATGTGGTTTTGGTCGAGCGGCTGCGGACCACGGTGGTGGACGCGCTCGGCCCGATCATCGAGGTGGCGAGCAAGCCGGCGGCGTCGGTCTCCGACGCGGCCGAAGGGCTTCGGGAACTGCGGGATATTCGGGCGGACAACGCACGGCTCCAGATCGAGAACTCGAGGCTCGAACGATGGCAGCATGTGGCGCGACGGCTTGAAGCTGAGAACCGGGCGCTGCGCGCGCTCACCAATTACGTGCCGCCGCCGGCGGCGAGCTATATCACAGCACGGGTGATCGCCGATGCGGGCGGGGCCTTCGTCCGCAGTGCCATGATCAATGCGGGGCAGTCGGACGGTGTGCGCAGGGGGCTTGCGGCGGTGAGCGGGGAGGGGCTGGTCGGCGGTGTGGTCGAGGCTGGACAGCATCACGCCCGGATCCTTCTGATCACCGACCTGAACTCTCAGATTCCCGTTCTGGTCGAGCGAACGCGCGACCCGGCCGTTCTGGTCGGCGACAACAGCCGAACGCCAGATTTGCAGTATCTGCCACAGAATGCGAGCGTGTTGAGCGGTGATCGGATCGTAACGTCCGGTCATGGCGGTGTGTTTCCCGCCGGATTGCCTGTCGGGGTGGTGAACTCGGTGGAAGAGGGCCGGATTGAGGTTCAGCCCTATGTGGATTGGAACCGGCTTGAGTATCTTCGGCTGCTCGATTACGGGCTCGATGGTGTCGTTCAGCCAGGCCGGGGCGAGACGCCGACCTATGGGCTTATGTCCGAAACCGTGCGGCGCAAGCTTTCGATACCGGGTCTGGGCAACTGACTGATGCGCCCCACCGCCACCCAAAGGTTTGATCAATGGCTGCGGGATGGGACGCCGATGATGGCGATGGTGGTGTTCGCGATCCTGTCGGTCATCCCGCTGGGCATTCCCGGATATCAGACAATCGTTCCCTCCTACACCGCCATAGCGGCGTTCTACTGGGCGGTGTTTCGACCGGATCTGCAGCCGCCGTCGGCGTTGTTCCTGATTGGGGTCTTGCAGGATGTCCTCGCGGCGACGCCTCTGGGATTAACGGCGCTCACGCTTCTGATCGTCCATGCGCTAGCAATCTCGCAGCGTCGGGCGTTTCTCGGGAAGCCATTCGTTCTGGCCTGGATGGGCTTCGTCGCCATTCATGGTGTTGCCGCATTGGTGTCGTATTTGTTGATTTGCGTGATGAACGTGCGGCTGATCGACCCCGAACCGGCGATGTTTCAGTACCTCTTGACGGTGCTGATGTTTCCGCTGATCGCCTGGATCTTCGTGCGTATTCACCGGTACATCGTTCGGTGATCCCATGTTGAAATCGAGTGAACAGGACGTCCAGAAAGTCTTCACCAGGCGGGCCCTTGTCCTGGCCGGAGCAAAGCTGTCCCTGGTCGGCGCCTTGGCGGCGCGGCTCTATTATTTGCAGGTGGTTGAGGCAGAGAAGTTCGAACTGCTCAGCCGGGACAACCAGTTCAATCTTGAACTCCTGCCTCCGATCCGGGGTCGAATCCTGGATCGCAACGGCACGCCGCTCGCAGACAATCAGGATAATTTCCGGGTTGAGATCGTCCGAGAGCAGACCGACGACGTCGCCCTCACACTCGACAAGCTGGCGTCGATCATCGAAGTGCAGGAATGGGATGTCCGTCGTGTGCTGAAGGACGTGAAGCGGAAACGCGCTTTCGTTCCGGTGACCGTGGTCGAAAATCTGAGCCGAGAGGAAATCGCCCGGGTAGCCGTCAATGCGCCCTACCTCCCGGGAATCAGGATCGAGGTCGGTCGGTCTCGCCGCTATCCGTTTGGCGAGGCGGCGGTGCACGTGACCGGATATGTGGCGGCGGTCTCGGAGAGCGAACTGACCGGTGACCCCGTGCTGGAATTGCCGGACTTCCGGATCGGAAAGAATGGCATCGAGAAATCCCACGACAAGGCGATGCGTGGAACCGCTGGTCAGCGTCAGGTCGAGGTCAATGCGATTGGCCGGATCATTCGCAAGCTGCCGGGCGACGAAGGACAGCCGGGCGAGGATGTGCGGCTGACGATCGATGTCCAGTTGCAGAGATTTGCGAACGAGCGCCTGTCGCGGGGCCAGGCCAACCGCTTGCCGACGGACGATCCCCGGGCTCAAGCGGCCTTGGGACAGGCGTCGGCGGATGTCGTCGAAGCGCATATCGACAGAGCTACCGTTTTGGTCGATGACGACGGTGCCGTCGTGGAACCGGAAAGCGGAGCCGCCGTGGTCATCGATGTGCATTCCGGCGAACTGCTGGCCCTGTCGTCTGTGCCCGGCTACGACCCCAATCCGTTCAATCACGGGCTGTCTGCCAAGGATTGGGAGCGGCTACTGTCAAATCCGCGCGCGCCTTTGAACAACAAGGCGGTCACGGGGCAGTACCCTCCAGGCTCGACCTTCAAGATGCTTACCTGCCTTGCGGCCCTGGATGCCGGCTTGGCGAGTGCTGATACCCGTTTTTTCTGTCCCGGCCATCTCGAGTTGGGCGACACCCGGTTCCACTGCTGGAAGCGGCCCGGGCATGGCTGGTTGGATATGAAGGCTGCGCTGGCGCAAAGCTGCGATGTCTACATGTACGAACTCGGTAAGCGTATGGGAATCGACAAGATTCACGCGATGGGAAAGCGGCTCGGCCTCGGCGGGAAGCTAGGTATAGACTTGCCCGGGGAACGCGAGGGCTTGATGCCGAGCCGCGACTGGAAACTCGCGACCCGTGGCGTGCCTTGGCAGCAGGGCGAGACGCTGGTCTCATCGATCGGTCAGGGGTTTGTCCTGACGACGCCGCTGCAGTTGGCGACCATGACGGCGCGCATGGTGAATGGCGGCTTCAAGGTCAAGCCGACTTTGGTCAAGCGCCCAGCCACCGGAGGAGGAGACGCAGCGGCAACCTTTGAGTCGACGGGGTTGGATCCGCGTCATCTCGAAGAGATCAGATTGGCGATGAGCGAAGTCGTCAATGGGGACCGTGGGACCGCGCGGGGCGTTCAGGGCTCCGAAGATGACGTGAAGATCGGCGGCAAGACCGGCACTGCGCAGGTGCGTCGGATTACGATGGCAGAGCGTCTCGCCGGGATCACCAAGAACGAGGACCGGCCGTGGGCGCACCGCGATCATGCGCTGTTTGTCGGGTTCGGGCCGGTGGAAGCCCCGCGTTACGCCGTCGCGACCGTCGTCGAACACGGGGGCGGCGGTTCTACCATGGCGGCCCCGATCGCCTCCGACATTCTGCGGGAAGCCATTCGTATCGATCCGCTACGTGGCGGTTTGACCCGCAGGGGCACACCAGCCGGCGACCCGCTTCAGGAAGCCGACCAGCAGGGCGGCTCTCGCGATTCCGCTGATCGGGGCTGACATGGCGGTGAGCAGCTTTCGATCAGACGGACTGAACCAACCGGAACTCACCTTCGGGCAGAAGCTCGCCAGCTTGAATTGGATGCTGGTGCTGCTGATCACGATGATCGCTGGGATCGGCTTTCTGATGCTGTTCTCGGCCGCGAACGGCGACGTGTACCCGTGGGCGGTCCGGCACGCCATTCGGTACGGGGTCTGCCTGATGGTCATGGTGACCATTGCGATGGTCGACATCCGATTCTGGATCCGGTCGGCCTATATCGGGTACGTCTTGGTTCTGGCTCTCTTGCTCCTGGTCGAGATCATGGGTGAGATCGGCATGGGCGCCCAGAGATGGATCGATCTGGGCGTGGTGCAGTTGCAGCCGTCGGAATTGATGAAGATCGCGCTTGTGCTGGCCCTGGCCCGGTTCTTCCATGGCGTCAGCTATGAGGAGGTTGGAAATCCGTTGACACTGCTGGTGCCCTTACTGCTGATCGCATTGCCGGCGGTCCTGGTCCTTCGGCAACCGGATCTGGGCACTGCTCTGATGATGTTGGCGGGCTCGGGGGCGATTTTCTTCCTGGCGGGTGTTCGGATCTGGAAGTTCATGCTGGTCATCGCAGCGGGTTTGGCGGCGGTTCCCATCGCCTGGCAGTTCCTGCGCGGTTACCAAAAGCAGCGCATCCTGACCTTCCTGGATCCTGAGAGCGACCCGCTTGGGTCCGGTTATCATATTCTGCAGTCGAAGATCGCGCTCGGGTCCGGCGGTATGTTCGGTAAGGGATTCCTTAAGGGCAGCCAAAGCCATCTGAACTTTCTTCCCGAAAAACAGACGGACTTCATCTTTACCATGTTGGCGGAGGAGTTCGGCATGGTCGGTGGGCTGGCGATGCTGGGGTTGTATGTGCTGACCATCGCATACGGGTTCGCCATTGCCATTCGGTGCCGAAGCCAGTTCGGACGGCTTGTCGCGATGGGCGTCACCACCACGCTGTTCCTCTACCTGTTCATCAACGTCGCAATGGTGATGGGGTTGATACCTGTCGTCGGGGTCCCCTTACCTCTGATCTCCTATGGGGGGACCGCAATGCTGACGATGATGATCGGGCTGGGACTTTTGCTCGGAGTATCGATCCACCGCGATGTGCGGATCGCGCGGTCCGGCGTCGACGAGGAATAGCTTTATCGGGGGATTCGCTTCGTAGACTGGCCTTTTCGCGGTCTTTGAATTAAAGAAACCATATGAGTTCGATTGGCATCATAAGCGGGCAAGAGTTATGAGTGGTCTGGGCGTTCTGGAACAAAGACTGATTAAGGCGCGTCAGGTGATCACGAGGCGCGGGGATCCCGGCAAACGAGTCTACTTTGTGATGAGCGGATCGATCCAGGTCGCCGGCGGATCGGAGTCTGGAGTTCTCGAAAAGGGAAAAATGTTCGGCCGCATTGATATTCTGTTGGGACAGGATGATGTCGGGTCGTATACGCAAACGGCGACCGCGTTGACCGAGTCCAAGCTGATGTTCGCCGACGCCGCCCAGTTACGTGAGGAAATTGAGAAAGCCTCGCCGACCGTTCGCACGCTGTTGGAGCACGCGCTTCAGACCTCTACCTGACTGCGGAACATTTCTGAGCACTGATCTCCTGGGCAGCAGATCGGGCGCGACGTCCCCGCCCGATGAGTGAACGGGAATTCGGACGCACGTTTCCGGTCCCGTGCTCTACCGGGATCCCTATTCCGTTTTCGTCAGTTCGACCAGATCGGACCAAAGATCGACCATGTGCTCGGGGCTGTATTGAGCGCGATCAATGAATTTCAAATACTGTTCCACACAACTGTCCAAGATCGAGATCGTGCTGCCGAGAAACCAAAACAGGTCCTCGGCGATCCCGAAGAACTGTCGGAACTCGGTCGGGTTCTCACCCTTCACGAAGAAGTCGTCGTAGACCTTGTGATACCGGGACATCACCGAGTTGAGATCCTCGCGATGCGCCTGGATCCGGGCCATCGGGACCTTCCAGTCGGTCGTCACCGAGCCATTGTAGATCCGGGTGGATCGATCCTTTGAAAACTTGTCGAGGGCGGTCATGAGCTTCAGCAAATCCGCCTGCATATTGCTGATCTTGTAGTCGTAGTAGACGATGCCTTTCCAGGCGTAATACAGGGCGCCGGCGTCGTCGGTTTCAATCCGAAGCGCCATGGTCAGTGGCTTCAGGGTCTCGACATCCACGGCCTCCCACATCTTCTCGACCAGCCTCAGTGTGACCACCTCCAACTGATCATCCGTGGAGGAGGCGCCCTGAAACGCGATGCGGGCCAGCGGGCGGAACTTCGAGATAATGCTGTTCTTGATGGTCTGCCATTCTTCGATCGGGATCTGCAGATACATCTCGTCGATTTCGAGATCGTTGATTTCGAACTTATCCCGGATCAGGAACGGATCGAGCGAGGGCAGCGAATCGAACATCTTCAAGATGTTCAGATCGTGCTCGCGGACCTCCTCAGGCTGGGAGCCGAGGAAATGGTCGTCCAGCTTTCGTTCGAAATTGGCTTCGCCCACATAGACAGATTTTCCGCCTACCCGGTTCTTGTCCTGGACAACATACTCATCGGAATAGGGAAAATGGACCTTGGTCGCGAGTTGGTGCGGGCGCAGCACATTCTTCATGTGCGACGGCACAACCTCCTTGCTGATGATGCAGAGATTCATCGTGTCCGTATAGAACAAGGGCCGGAACGGTTTGCCCTGCTGCGTCGCCTGCTTGGTCATCCGAAAGCAGTTGAACACGCGCGTATTGATCCGCGGCTGTTTCTGGGCACCACTTTTGGAGATGCGCAAGGAGCGCCCACGGGCCACCATGCGATCCAGTAGTTCTTTGTTTTTATCCATCACTGCCTTATCTCTGAGTGCTTCTGCACACCTATGGCGGTAGGTTTATAGATCCACGCTTTGCGTTAGTTGTTTTCCGGTGCGGACCGGAATTGGTTTAGTCGATTCATGCACATCTCTAGTCAATTTAGCGATGTTAGACACGAAAATTTTAAGTTCAGATTAACGATACCAAGTTTCACCGACCATTGCTTTGTTTTTAATAAAATTTTCGATGGATGGGAAGCAACGTCAGGGTCGCATCCGTGACGACTCGGCCGCGCGGTCGGACACGGGTCAACTGACATCGTCGAAGGAACTGGTCCGGGCTGGGATTTCCCTTGAACCCCCAGGGCCCTCGTTGCCATCTATGTTATGGAAGTGAAGCGTCGGCATTGCAGCAGGGCGCTACACCACCCTGCCGCATGCAGGATCAAAAACTCAGGGAGCCGTGTGATGAGCTTACGCATTGGAGATACCGCGCCCAATTTCACCGCCAAGACCACGGAAGGAACGATCGATTTCCACGAGTGGATCGGGGACAGCTGGGCTGTGATGTTCTCGCATCCCAAAGACTTCACACCGGTCTGCACGACCGAGCTTGGCTATATGGCCAAACTGAAGCCGGAGTTCGACAAGCGGAACACCAAGATCATTGGGCTGAGCGTGGATCCGGTCGATCGCCATGCTGAATGGGCGAAGGACATTGAGGAAACTCAGGGGACGGCACCGAATTATCCCATGATCGGCGACACGGATCTTGCGGTTTCCAAGGCGTACAACATGCTTCCGGCGGACGAGACCGGGACCTCGGAGGGGCGCACGGCCGCTACCAATGCGACGGTTCGCAATGTCTTCATGATCGGCCCTGACAAGAAGATCAAACTGATCCTGGCTTATCCCATGAGCACGGGGCGCAATTTTGACGAAGTCCTTCGGGTGCTCGACTCGATCCAACTGACCGCCAAACACCAGGTCGCCACTCCGGTGAACTGGAAGAACGGCGAAGACGTGATCATCGTTCCGGCGGTTTCCGACGAGGCCGCGAAGGAGAAATTCCCCGGTGGCTGGAAGACCATAAAGCCATATCTGCGGGTTCTGCCCCAGCCCACGAGCTAGATCCGACGAACCACGTGCTTTCGGCGCAGCCAGTTCCGAGAGCACGTGGTTTCCAAATCCGATGTGAGTTTAGTCCCCGATCATAGATTTATGTTAAGATTGAATTTTCTGTCTTTGGGTTGAGTGCGTGATTTAAGCATCGGACCCTTAGCCGACAAATCGAGAGCTTCCCACCTGACGCTGGTGCTTTGACGTCGATCTGGCTTCGTGGGTTAATCGCGGATCGTCCCGTATTTCGATTTAGGAGGGGGTTATGTCTCAGTTCGAGTTCAACCGACGTATGTTTCTGCAAAGTGCCGCTGCCACCGTGGGAGTTGCGGCCGCGTCGCGCATGGCTCCGGCCTTTGCCGCAGGGGATGAAATCCGTCTCTGGTCGGCGCCGATCATGCGGCCGTTCGACACCTGGGAGCCGTTTGAGAAGGCCTCTGGCGTCAAGATCGCCTGGAGCCCGAAGAGCGCCAGCGCCGACGAAGCCTTGTCCAAGATGATGGTCGGTGACGGAAAGAAACTCTACGACGCGTTCACAGACAATGGCGGCGGCATGGAGGACGCGATGGCCCAGAACGGCGTGATCGCCGAGCTGGACACCTCGCGCATGAAGAATTGGGGTCTGCTCCGTGCCGAAGTGGCGGATCCCAAGGGCGCCGCGGGGCATTCGATCCGATCCGACGGCAAGGTCTACGCGGTCCCCTATATCGCGAACGCCGACAGCCTTGCGTACAACAAGACGGAACTCGGTCAGGATTACGATAGCTGGGAAGTTCTGTTCAGCCCGGAAATGAAGGGCAAGGTTGCCCTGCAGAACGATTTCGGACCGACCATGACGGTCACGGCGATTTATCTGCATGCCAAGGGCATGATGGATATCAAGGACCGGTCCAACATGACCAAGGACGAGGTCCAGGGCGTGGCTGAGTTCCTGATCGAGAAGAAAAAGGACGGCCAGTTCCGTACCTTCTGGAACGGGTTCCAGCAGGGCGTCGATCTGTTGGCCTCCGGCGAAGTGATGATGATGTCCTGTTGGGAGCCGATTCAGCGGGTTGCCGCCAAGAAGTCCGGGCAGAACGTGGTCTACGGCACCATGAAAGAGGGCCATCAGGTCTGGAACAACGTGGTTATGCTGACCCAGGACGCGGCCGATCGCGGCGTGGACGAGGCCTTCTACAAGATGGCAGATACCTGCCTGTCTCCCTGGTACACCACCCGCCAGCTCTCCCGCTTCGGCTTCGCGTCTCTGACCACCGGTATGGTCGAGTACTTGGAGGCGCATCCGGACGATTTCGATGTGGCAAACCTGAAAGAGACTCTGGAACTGAAGAATCAGCGCTACGCCGTGAAGGGCAATGCGTGGCAGAACGTCTACCCGACGGAATTGCGGGCCTATCAGGAGTGGTGGTCCCGCGTTCAAGCTGCCTGATCCAACCCAGGACCGGATAACGCAGGCATGACGACCGCACAAAGCGGCGAGGGGGACGCGGCGCTCCCTCGCTCGAATTCAAAGCGATCCTTCTGGCAAAACCTCGTGGACGATGAGGGACCGGGCAAACTGGTTCTCTGGATTCCGCTTGTGTTTATGGTCGTGTTCTTTCTGATACCGCTTGCGCTGACCCTGGTGTGGAGTGTCTTCGAGCGCACCATGTTCTGGATGGAGCCGGGGTTCACTTTTGCGGCCTATGGGGACTTCTTCAACTCAGGCCGGATCGACAGTTTTCTGAACTCCATCAAGTCCGCTGCCATCACCGTTGCGATCGCGTTTTGTCTGGGATTTCCGATCGCGGTGTTCGTACGGCGGTCGCTCCCCGTGCATGCACAGCATCAGGCGATCTTGCTGTTCATTCTGCCGTTCATGATTTCGGAAGTCATACGGCTGTTCGCCCTGCGACCGGTCCTGGGACGAAACGGAATCCTGAACGATGCTCTGATGTCGCTTGGCCTGGTGGATGAACCGCTCTCGGTTTTCCTGTTCACGCCGACGGGGGTGGTGATCGGTGAGGTCCTGTCGTTCCTGCCGTTCATGGTGTTCTGCGGGTTCCTCGCGATGGAGGCGGTTCCTGGCTACGTGTTCGAGCTCTGCGACGACATCGGATCCGGACTCGTGTCGACCATGCGGCGGGTGATTATTCCCTTGGCTGCGCCCGGGATCTTCGCGGCCTCGATCTTCATATTCGTGAACTCGCTCGGCCTGTTCCTTGTACCGGATCTGCTCGGCGGACCGGGGGCGGCAAACGCCGGCACATTGGTGGTCAATGCCATCGCCGCGCTCGATTTCCCGCTGGCCATGGCGATCGCGGCGATCATGGTCGCGATGATGGTGGTGCTGCTGTGGATCGGCCACCGGATGTTCGACCTGACCAAGCTGCTGGAGCCGTTCAAGTGAGCCACGATTACGAGAGCCCGTGGCTGTACCGGGCAAAATGGCTCTATCTGCTGACAATCGTCGGGGTCCTGATGCTGCCGGTGTTCTACACCCTCTGGATCTCGTTCAATCAAAACGGCTTCGGCGCGGCGGAGTACGATTTCACCTTCTTCTGGTACGGCGCGCTGTTCGAGAACGACGAGATCCGGGTGGCTTTGGGATGGACGGTCCTGATCGCCCTGATCGTAGTGGGGATCACGGTGCCGATGGGCGTGCTGGCCGCGAAATTCTACCAGCGCACCCGTTTCAAGGTCCTGTTCGTGTTTCTGATGCTGTCGCCGCTGTTCGTGCCGGCCGACATCACCGCAGCAGCCCTGCTGGTCTACTTCAAGAACCTGAATGCGATGATCGACGGGCTGATCGGGATTGAGGTGTTTGATCTGGGGCTTTGGAGTGCGGTGGTCGGCCAGATCACCTGGTGTCTTCCCTACGCGTTCGTGGTGATTCTGGTGACCATGGGACGGTTCCGGCCGGAGCAGACCGAGGCCGCCCGGACCTGTGGCGCGGATGCCTGGCAGGCCTTCTGGCAGATCGAGTTTCCGCAGATCCGGCCCGGCGTGTTCTCCAGCTGCGCCTTTGTGGTGATCCTGTCGTTCAACGAGTACGTCCGGACCAATTTCCTCAAGGGCGGGTTCGATACCTTCCCGACCTATCTGGTCTCCTACATGCTCAACACCGGCATGACACCCGAGGTCTATGCCATGGCGGGACTCGTCAGCATGGTCTCGATGGCTGCGATCGCCCTGGTCCTGATTCTCGCCCTCAGCAGGAGAGCCGCATGAACGCCCAAGCGCAATTCCCCGCCGCCCTGCTGCCGGCGGTCGAGGTCGAGGGGATTTCCAAGACCTATGGGCCGGTGACGGCCTTGAAGCCGACCAGCTTCAGCATTCCAGCCGGTCGGTATTTCGTGCTGTTGGGACCGTCGGGCGGCGGCAAGACCACGACCCTGCGCATGATCGCGGGTTTGATCCGCCCGACCACAGGCCGGGTGAAGATCGCTGGACGCGACGTGACGGATCAGCCTGCCAACCGGCGCGACACCGCGATGGTGTTCCAGGGGTATGCCCTGTTCCCGCACATGTCGGTCGAGCAGAACGTGGCCTATGGGCTGGAACTGCGGAAAATGTCTCGCGAGCAGATCCGCGAACGGACGCATGAGATGCTGCGGCTGGTCGGCCTGTCCGGCTTCGAGGCGAGGCGGCCGACCGAACTTTCCGGTGGCCAGCAGCAGAGGGTTCAGTTGGCCCGGGCGCTGGTGCTGGAAACCTCAATCGTGCTGCTGGATGAACCGCTGGCGGCGCTGGATGCCACTTTGCGCAAGGACATGTGCTTTGAACTCAAGCACATTCAGGAAAGCGTCGGCACCACCTTCGTACACGTGACCCATAACCAGGAAGAGGCGATGACCGTCGCCGATGAGATCGCGCTGATCGCCGATGGAACCGTGGTGGAGAGCGGTGCGCCTCGGCAGATGTACGAGCGTCCGCACCGACGCTTCACAGCCGAGTTCATTGGAGAGAATGCGGTGCTCAGCGGCCCTGTCGGCCCCTCCGGCATGCGGATCGCCGGGACGTCGGTCCCGGTGCCGAGCGGTGAGCGGATTTCCGCGATTTCGGTCGCCGCCGAAAATGTCAGGCTTTCGCTGGACGGTACGGCACGAGAGGCCTGGGCTTTGCCGGCGGCCGTTGTCGACGTGTTCTACCTCGGGTTCTCGGCCTTGCTGCATGTCCAGATCGATGGTGGACCGAGCATCCCTGTGCGCCTGCGCGCGCGGGACCTGCCGGATGGACTGTCGGCGGGCACCAGAGTCTGGGTTGATTGGGACGTGGCCGAGATGCGTGGACACGTGGACTGATTTCCGCACCTTAGGGGCAGAACCGATGTTTGACCCGCAAACTTAAAGGCAAGAATCTGAAAGTGGTTGGTGTTTGCCTTGGTTTTGCCTTGGCGCCATGGGATGCTTTCCTTTGAATGCAGTGTTTCGATGGTGATCTATGCGCCAGGCTTCGAGAATGACCGCTCGATCGGGATCCGGGTTTTGCGGGTGTCTCCTCGCGTTGGGTTTGCTGGCTCTGATACTGCCCGGAGCCGTCCAGGCGCGGTCTCCGATCCCCTATTTTCAAAGTGTTGAGAGTATCGGGCTGCACTGTTCCCGGATACTGGACGCGGAGGTGCCGGTCATGGCGCCGCTATGCGAGCGTCTGGCGGACGTGATCTCGGAACGCCATGGCGTCCAGGTATCGTACGGGGCCGACGGACTGTCTGACTCAGACACCCTGGTTCTGCTGATCAATGGGCATGGATGGGGCGAGATTGGCGGCGGTGAGGACCGGACACTGTCAACGAATTCGGGGCCAATAACGGCATTTACAGTCGGATTGTTCAGAAGTGGACACACAAACCCGTTGTTGAGGGATTTGCCCCCGTATCTCCATTTCGGCAACCTGGACACAGCCGACTTGGATACCTTGGCCGCCGCCTTGGCAGATCGTGCTGCGGCCATTGTCGGGTTGGTCGCGAGCGAGCGATGAGGGAACGGTATGCATACACATGATCATGAGCTGACTGCGGCCCATTCGGGTTCCACGCTCGGCGCCGCCGCGAATGTCGACTGGACGCAGTACGTCGACACGCTGATCGCCGGGCCGACCATCAAGCTGGGCTCGATGCCGGGTATCGGGGCCACGGTGACCTATTCCTTCATGGACAGCCTGCCGTCCGACTATGTCGGCACCGAGTATACGAACGGCTTTCAGGCCTTCAATGACACCATGAAAGACGCCGCGCGAAGCGCGTTCGATGCCTGGGCGGCGGTTGCGAACATCACGTTCGTCGAGACCACCGGCGACGATGCGGCGATCCGACTCGGCGCAAATTCCCAATCGAGTTCGGCCGCCTATGCCTTCTATCCAAGCAATCAGACCGGAGACGGCATCGACAGTGATATTTTCCTGAATGCCGACCTGTCCTATATGCTTTCGCCGACGCTCGGGACCTACGGGTATGAGACGATTCTGCACGAGATTGGCCATGCGCTCGGCCTGAAGCATCCTCACGAGGACAATCCTATTCTGGCGAGTTCGCTCGACAGCAATCTGAACACGGTGATGAGCTATAACAACGTCACCACCAACACCACGCCACAGGCCCTGGACGAGGCGGCGATCAAGTATCTCTATGGTGCGTCTGACGGTTCTTCCTATTCGATCCTGACACTACAGGTCGGCGACTCTGCGGCCAACACGCTCGCCGGATCGGCGTCGAACGACTACATCCACGGCCAGGCGGGTGCCGATTTCATCAGCCTCGGCGACGGGGATGACGGCAGCTATGCGGGTGATGACAACGACACGGTCTTCGGCGAAAGCGGGAGCGATCTGATCTACGGCAATAAAGGCCTGGATTTCATAGATGGTGGCATCGGCAACGACACCATCTTCGGTGGTCAGAACGCCGGAACAGGCTCTCCCATGCGGGACGGGGTGGAAACCATTATCGGCGGCAGCGGCAGCGATGTGATCTATGGAAACTACGGCAGCGATCTAATGAGCGGCGGATCGGGCGCTGACGTGATTTATGGCGGCCAGGACAACGACACAATGTTGGGCGGCAGCGGAGCCGACTATCTCTACGGCAATCTGGGCGACGATTTGATGTCCGGCGGAACTGGGCTCGACATATTCGTCTTCGGCGCCAATCAGGGCAACGACACGGTCGCGGATTTCGATCTGACATCCGATTTCATTGCTGTCAAAAGCGGGACCAACGGCATCAGCTCGACCACTGGAGCTCTTGCCCAGCTCAGCGACGTGAACGGAACCGCCACGCTAGACCTCGGCAGCGGCAATTCCGTAACGCTGACGGGCCTTGTGTCTTCAGATCTGCGGACCTTTGATTTCTTTATTGTCTAGGCTGCGGTCGCGCTCTTGGTCTGAGCGTCTTTGATCTGACGACATTACCATCAAGCTTGAAGCGCTTGCTGGGCATGGGTTTCCAGACGTTGACGCAAATCCGTAGGCAAACGTAAAGCATCTCCAAGACGTTCGAGATAGCGCCGATCTTCGGAGACGGCATCATCAAGAACCAGCAGCGACGCCAGATAGACTTCGGCCGCTTGTTCGTCGCCCGTCGTCAGGCTTGCGATGGCAATGGGATCGCTCGGTTGCGACAGTTGCTCGAACAGGAATGTTTTTTCGTCGGCATCCAAGCCCGCCCCATCGACCTGTTCCCGGATCATTCGGTGTTCCTGCTGATCGACGTGACCATCGGCCAATGCTGCACTGATCATCGCCTTGATCAAGGTGAGGCGAAAATCCCGACCGGATTGGTCTGTCAGCACCGCAGGGTCGAAACGGCTTCCCGCTGGCGCGGGAGCGACCGGCTGTGGGTCAGCCTGGGTCGAATTCTGTGGGGCATTCGCCTTGTGATCGTTCCATGCTTTGTAAGCCAATCCGCCCAATACGGCCAAGCCGCCATATGTCAGGGCCTTGCCGCCAAATTTCCGGGCCTTCTTCGAGCTGACCAGGGTCGCGATCAAGCCGCCGGCAGCGGCACCTCCGAGCAGACCGCCCGGCACTCCTCCGGTCGTCAGGCTCTGTGCTGCCTTACCAATTGAGCTGGACCCATCCGCACTGCCTAAGAAGCCATTCAGCAACCTTTGAATATCCACCGTATATCTGCCTTTCCTAACCCGCTTCGAAGAGCAGATGGGGAGGCCGAGTAGCGGATTTCAAGGCTTGGATCAGCCGACATCTGGATTCTGGATCATAGTCACGTGTACGTGACCCCAGCCCGGGAGAACGGGTGATTGATAGGGTTCTCACCCGTTCTCTTCCCGGTCAGGATACCGTTCAAGACAGATGCAAACGAGGATGTGTCATGGCCAAAACGGAAGTCGCGCGCCTGGATGCGCTGGGAGACCGCGATCCGACCTACGCGATTGTGGGTGAGGTCGATCTCGTGGTGGTCCGGTTCGACAACGATGTCTCTGTCTTCTACGGCCGATGCCTGCATCGCGGCGCACTGATGGCAGATGGGTTCGTGCGCGGCAACAATCTGATCTGTGGTGTTCACGACTGGGACTATCGCCTCGACACCGGGGTTTCCGAATACGCCAATGACGAGAAGCTGCCGAAGTTCAAATCCTGGATTGAGGACGGCGCCGTCCTGGTCGACGCGGATGAGATCAATGGCTGGGCCCAGGATAATCCGCAGCCATTCGATCGTGACGCTTATTTGGGGCTGTATGCGGATACCAGTCACGGCACCGAGGAGGAGCCTTATGCCGGGCTGATCCAAACCTATGCGCGGGACGGTCTGTCGAAGACCGGTCATCACGGTATGGTCGATGCCATGGGCGTGCGGCGCGGTCAGTTACCGGATTGGGATGATATTCAGCTGATCACCGCTCAGCTGCATCGCGGGCCGCTGCTGGAAGAGGAACCGGTCGGCACCGACGTGCTGATCGGCCCGAACGCACAGAAACCGCTCCGCCTGGAGATCCCTTTGCTTGTGTCCGACATGAGCTTTGGCGCCCTGTCCGAGCCCGCAAAGGTGGCGCTGGCGCGCGACGCCGAGCTGGCGGGAACCGGCATCTGTTCGGGCGAGGGTGGCATGCTGCCGGAGGAGCAGGCGGAGAATTCCCGTTACTTTTACGAACTCGCCTCAGCACGCTTCGGCTTCAGTTGGGAGAAACTGGCGGACGTGCAGGCCTTCCACTTCAAGGGCGGCCAGGGAGCAAAGACCGGAACTGGCGGCCATCTGCCGGGTGCCAAGGTGAAGGGAAAGATCGCCGAAGTGCGCGGCCTGGAGGAGGGGCAGGACGCGATCTCGCCGCCACGGTTTCCAGACTGGACCGAGATTTCGCAGATCAAGGATTTCGCGGACCAAGTGCGCGACCGCACCGGCGGAATTCCGATCGGCTACAAGCTCTCTGCCCAACATATCGAGAAGGATATCGACGCGGCCATAGAAGTCGGGGTCGACTACATCATCCTGGACGGACGCGGTGGTGGTACCGGCGCCGCCCCGGTGATTTTCCGCGACAACATTTCTGTGCCGACCATCCCGGCCTTGGCGCGGGCGCGGCGACATCTTGATCGCTTGGGGCGTGACGACATCAGCCTGGTGATCACCGGCGGGCTTCGTAAACCGGCTGATTTCGTGAAGGCTCTGGCATTGGGGGCGGACGCAGTCGCGATCTCCAATTCGGCCATGCAGGCGATCGGCTGTATCGCCATGCGGGCCTGCCATACCAACAACTGTCCGGTTGGGATCGCGACCCAAAAGCCGCATCTGGTCTCTCGTCTGGTGGTTGAGCAATCGGCGCTTCGGCTCAAGAACTTCTTCGATGCCTCGGTTGAGCTTATGCAGGTAATGGCGCGGGCCTGTGGCCACGATCACCTGTCCGGTTTTGATCTGGAAGACCTGACGACGTGGAAGAAGGATATGGCCGAGCTGTCGGGTGTGCCTTTTGGTGGGGTTGCCTAGGCAGCCTTTGGACCGGGAGATCGCGATGAATGAGCAGATCTTGAACTGGGTCGCGGTCGCCGCCGAGGGCGAACTTCCCGAAGGTCGGGTCAAGACCGTCACAGCCGGTACCAAGACCCTGTGCCTGTCCCATTTCGAGGGCAAATGGGCGGCGATGGACAATCGGTGTCCGCACCAGGGCGGACCGCTCGGCGAAGGCTCTATCGAGACTGGGAGCGACGGCAAGTGCTGGATTCGCTGCCCCTGGCACGGCTGGGATTTTGATCCGCTGACAGGCGCCCCTCCGGGAGGTCATGAGGACAGCGGACAGGAGGTCTTTCCGGTCAAGGTGGAGGACGGCAGGATCCTGGTCGGCCTGGAACCGGAGCCGGACCATGTCCGCACCGTCACCGACGCCATGGCCGAGACCATGGTGAACTGGGGCGTCAAGCGGGTGTTCGGTATGGTCGGGCACTCCAACCTCGGCCTTTCGGAGGCGATCCGTCGCCGCACGGTGGCGGGTGAGATGTCCTATGTCGGTATCCGGCATGAAGGGGCCGCCGCCTTTGCCGCCTCTGCCTATGGCAAGCTGACCGGGCGGCCTGCCGCCTGTCTGGCAATTGCGGGGCCGGGGGCGACCAACCTCCTGACGGGGCTCTGGGATGCCAAGGTCGACCGGTCGCCGGTGCTGGCATTGACCGGACAGGTTCAGACCCAGGTTTTTGGGCCCGGCGCATTCCAGGATATCGACCTCAAATCCGCGTTCCAAGGCGTGGCGCGGTTCTCGCAACCGGTGCTCGCAGGCTCCAGACATGTCGAGCTGATGACGTTGGCGTGCAAGACCGCGATCGTCGAACGGGACGTGGCCCATCTGATATTGCCCGATGATGTCCAGACGGTTTCGAGCGACGCTCCCGCGGGTGGCCCGAACGGGCGTATCGGTGGAGCCGCTGTGATCCCGGCGGAAGAGGACGTCGCGGCCGCCGCCGAGATGATCAACGCGGCGAAGCGCCCGATCTTCGTCATGGGCCACGGAGCGGTCGAGGCGCGCGGGGCGGTGATCGATCTCGCCGAGCGGCTGGGTGCTCCGGTGCTGACCACCTTCAAGGGAAAGGGCCTGATCCCCGACACCCATCCGAATGCGGCGGGTGTCCTGGGGCGTTCCGGAACGCCGATCGCGAGCTGGTTCATGAATGAGGCCGACTTGATCATCGCGCTCGGCTCGTCCTTTGCGAACCACACTGGGATCGAGCCAACGAAGCCGATTATTCAGGTGGATTTCGAGCGCATGCAGTTGGGCAAGTTTCATCCCGTGGCGCTGCCGATCTGGGGGGAGCTGTCGGCATTTTGCACCGCTCTCCTACCGCGGCTTGTGGCCGCTGCCGACAGGGCCGACCAGGTGTCGGAGTTGGTAGACCGGTGGCGGATATGGCGCGCCGAGAAGGAGACTCGACGTTCCGAAACCCGGGGCCGTGGCGTGCATTCGGCCGCGCTCTTCCAGACACTGTCTGAACTCTGTCCGGAAGACGCAATCATCGCCGTTGACGTTGGCAATAACACCTATTCGTTCGGGCGCTATTTCGAGCCGCGGGGCCAGCGCGTGCTGATGTCGGGGTATCTCGGATCGATCGGTTTCGGTTTCCCCGCGGCCATGGGTGCCTGGGCTGCAACACAGGATTTCGTGGAATACGCCGGGCGCAAGGTGATCTGCATTTCCGGGGACGGCGGCTTTGGCCAATACGCGATGGAAGTTACCACGGCCGTGAAATACGGCATGGACATCACCCATGTCCTTCTCAACAACGCCGAACTCGGCAAGATCTCGAAAGAGCAGAGGGCGGGTGACTGGCCGGTGTGGGAGACCAGTCTGGTCAATCCCTCATTCTCTGCGTTCGCACGGTTGTGTGGCGGCAAAGGGGTGAAGGTGACGGATGCGAACGCGTTCGCCGCCGCCTTCACCGATGCCTTACGGTATCCCGGACCAGCTTTGGTCGAGGTCGAGACCGACGTGGAACTGATTTAGAACCGGACGAAGATCAGAGGATCATCGAAGCGGAAGCGGCCATCGCACCGAGCAGCACCATATAGATGCCCACAAGGACCTGCCAGGAGCTCGAGTTGCGATTGTATGCACGGATCATATCGTCGCGAGTCATCTTTCGTCTCCCTTAGGTCATGCGTTGAACTGTGTTCCGTCTGAGGCTTTGATTTGCCCGGGAACGCGTTTCCGATACCTCTCCACATAATGAATTCCCCAGTCGGGTCAAGGAATATCGAGGCCGTGAGCGATGGCCGAATTGCATAGCTGACAGAATTGCCGCGCATAGCTAAAAATAACAATTAAAACAGTATGTTATGGAGGTGACTAAAGATCTGATTTTAGCTAAATCGCTTTGCCCGGCCGATCAGTCCTTCACCACCATCGGCCGGGGGAAATCGTAGAAGCATTCGGAGCCGGTCTCGGTGATCCGAAAGCATTCCGAAATCTCGATCCCGCAATCGTCCAGCATCAGGCCGGGGATCATGTGGAAGGTCATGTTCGGCTGGATTACGGTCCGGTCGCCCGGGCGCAGGCTCATGGTGTGCTCGCCCCAGTCCGGCGGGTAGTTCAGCCCGACCGAGTAGCCGATCCGGCTTTCCTTCTCGAAACCGGACTTCGCCAGTTCTCGGCGCCAGGCGGCTTCGACGTCCTCGCACGTCGCCCCCGGCTTGGCGGCGTCCAGAGCGGCGGCGATTCCGTCGCAGATCACCGCGCTGGCATCGGTCAGCTTCTGCGGCGGCTTGCCGAGCGAGACCGTCCGCGCCATCGGGCAGTGGTAGCGCCGTCGCACGCCCGCCAGTTCCAGAATCGTCGCCTCGCCGTGCTGGAACGGGGCGTCTGACCATGTGAGATGTGGGGTGGAGGCTCCGACGCCCGAGGGCAGCATCGGCACGATGGCCGGATAGTCGCCGCCGATCGCGTCGACGCCGCGGATCGCGGTGT
>JANSYC010000102.1 GCA_024742605.1 Alphaproteobacteria bacterium
CGTGATTGGTTTTCTCTGCATTCGCCGAGCGATGCTGGCGAGCCGGACCGGACCCGTCAATCACGGTTGTCGTCACGGGTGACGTGCTGCACGGAGGGCCGCGACCGCGACCATCAGCCAGCCGAGGATCAGCGCGCTCCCCCCGAGCGGGGCGGAGCCCGGAAACGGGGCCGAACCGGTGAGCGCCTGCAGGTAGATCGAGCCGCTGAACAGGACCACCCCCAGGCTGACCAGCCCGGTGCCGATGCCGCGCCAGGGTCCGGACAACCGCGCCCAGCCCAGCCCGGCCGCGAACAGGCCCACGGCGCTGATGGCATGCCAGAGATTCGCTGTCTGCCAGAGCTGCCGGGCAACCGCGTCCCCGGCCCCGACCGCGTGCGCGCCGACCGCGCCCAGGGCGACCGCCGCCGAGATCAGAAACGCACCCCATGCCGTCATGTAACGATCCATATCTACAAGCCCATGATTTAGCGGTTGGATTCGTGAAAGCAGATTGACATGGTGGGCGGACGGGCCGGCGCGGGCCAACCCCGATCTCCACCCTTGCAACAAGGCTCTAGCATGTCTGTGAAATATCAGGTTATCGGCGTCTCTTCGACCCCGCCCGGCACCGGAAAGGCCGAGCGGGAGGTCGGACGGTCGGTCCGCTCGCCCATCCTCAGGGCCCGTCTGCGGCAGGAGACGGTGGCGCGGCTCCAGCACCTGATTGAGGCCTTGGAGGCGCGCGATCTCGGCCTGTCTGGCGCGGAGGACGCCGAGCGGATCTACGATCGGTTTGTCGCCAGCTACGGCCGCCGCCCCCTGCGGGACAATGCCGGTGGCACCATGCACAATTCCTGTTTCTGGGTGTTCGCGACGGTGGCTTTGCTGCGGCCGCCGCTGATCGTCGAAAGCGGCACTTATCTGGGGCAGTCCTCCTGGATGATGGCGGAGGCCAGCCCGGACAGCCGGATCGTGACCTTCGACATCGTCCGCGAACGCTCGAGGGCCAAGGACCCGCGGGTCACCTACCGGTTGGGGGATTGGTCCGACGACCCGGAGTTCCGGGAGCTTCCCGAGGGCACCTTGATGTATTTCGACGATCACATCTCGCACCGCCGGAGGATCGAGGAAACGGTCGCGCGCGGCGGTACACTGGCCTTGCTCGACGACGACATGCCGGGGCACGCGCTCTATGCGACCGGCGCGCCGCCGGTGCCGACCCGTGCGATGATGCAGGATCCCGACCTGCCACCCGGAACGCGTTGCGAGTGGGAACGGAACGGCAAGGTCTACGCCTACGACTACACGAAATCGGATGCGGAGACGGGCCGTCGGCATATTGCATGGAGCACGCCGATGCCCGATCTTACCCCGGTGAACCTATACGTTCCGCAATCGCCGATGACCCTGATCGGGTTGCGGGAGAAGATGGAGGGCGGGTGATGCGGCATGTGATGGCGCTTGCAGTGACGTTGGCCTGCGGGGCCGTGGCGTGGTTCGGCTGGACCGGGGTTGCGCTGCCGGCGATAGGGACATGGGACGGTCTGCCGAGCCTGTTGCGCGGAACCTGGGCCTGGGATCTCCGCACCGCTCTGATCCCCGCCTATGCGGTGGCCGTGCTTTGGATCTGCGAGCGTGTCGGGGCGGTTCTCGGGCCAAAGTGATCTGCGCGGCGGAGACCGGTGACCTGCTCACGGCAAGGTGAAAACCTGTCATGGGCCAAACCGCCCTGATGCGCATACATTCGGCTGAAGGCGAGCTACGGAGTCGAGGACGACCCGAGCGTCACCCGGAACGCTGACATTGAGGGAGAGACTGCAATGAACAAGACCGCATTGACCCTGGCCGCGGCGCTGACCACCGCCGCCGGCCTGTCCGCCACCACATCGATGCCCGCCGCGGCCGCCGATATGGTCAAGTGCTACGGCATCTCGATGGCGGGCAAGAACGACTGCGCGGCCGGGCCGGGCACAACCTGCGCCGGGACTTCGACTGTCGACTATCAGGGCAACGCCTGGAAGCTGGTACCTAAGGGCACCTGCGAGTCCACGACCCTGGAGACTGCAGACGGCCGGTCCGTGTCCGGCAGCCTGGAGCCCTTGGAGCGGGACCTGCCGACCGGGTGAGCCCCGTCTTAAGAGCCTTCGACGCCTCCGGTGCGATAGCGGGTGCCGTGACGTCGAGATGCTAGAAGACAGAACATGAATGCTTGCGAGACCCACGACCGAGCGGCTTGGCGAGATCGGACCGGCAATCGGCTTCCGGAAGCCGCCGGTGTGGGGTTCAAGTTCCAACATACCGAGAACGTGTTCTCGACGCCCGGCCAAGTCGGCTGGATGGAGGTCCACCCCGAAACCTACATGGTCGAAGGTGGACCCCGTCTCCGAATTCTGGACGGGTTGGCGGAGGTCTACCCGATCTCGCTGCATGGGGTGGCCCTGTCGCTGGCCGGCGAGACGCCTCCGGATCTTGACCACCTCAAGCGGATGAAGGCCCTGGTCGACCGGGTCGATCCGGCGCAGATTTCAGAGCACTTGGCATGGTCGGATCATGGAGGCGTGTACTTCGCCGATCTGCTGCCGGTCCGACTGACCCGGGCGACCCTCGAGCGGGTGGTTCAGAACGTCGAGCGGATACAGGACTATCTGGGGCGCCGGATCCTGGTCGAAAACCCGTCCAACTATCTGGTTCTCCCGGGCGCGGAGATGACCGAAACCGAGCTGCTGATCCGCTTGGCCGAGCGAACGGGATGCGGACTGCTGATCGATGTGAACAACATCTACATCAGCGAGACCAATGTGGGGGATCGGGACGTTGGGGATGCGCAGGAGCGTGGGCGCCGATATCTGGATCTGCTGCCGGGCGAACTGATCGGGGAGATCCATCTGGCGGGACACTCGGTTGATCCGGCAGAGGGTCGGGACCTGCTGATCGACGATCACGGCGCGCCGGTCGCCGATCCGGTGTGGGGGCTGTTCGAGCATCTGATCGCGCGCATCGGGCCCCGGCCAAGCCTGATCGAATGGGACAACAACATTCCCGAATGGACCACGCTGGCGGGTGAAGTCGCGCATGCGGACGAGGTGCTTCGGCGTCACAGGTTCGCCGGTCCGTCGGTCGAGGCGGCGCAATGACGACCCAGGCCCCCGGAAGCTTTGAAGGCGACATGGCCCGGGCGGTCTTGTCGGCGGACCGCACCGCGGCGCCGGGCTGGATGGACGCTGAAAGTGCCTTCCGGTTCAGGGTTTACCGGAACAATCTGCGGCATGGACTGGCCGGACTCCTGGCCGATGCGTTTCCCGTGGTCCGACGATTGGTGGGAGCGGAGTTCTTCGAGGCTGCGGCAGCGGTCTTCGTGGAACGCCACCCGCCCGAGGACCGCATGCTGGCGGCTTTTGGTGGAGGATTTCCGGAGTTTCTGGACTCGTTCGAGCCGGCTCGGTCCGTTCCCTATCTTGGGGATGTGGCCAGACTGGAACGGGCGCGGATCGAGGCGCTGCACGCGGCGGACGCGGCCCCGCTGGATCCCGTGTCTGTTTCGGCCCTTGGTGAACGCGTCGTCTCGGCCCGCTTCGTGCCCCACCCGGCCTGCCGGCTGCTCCGATCACCCCATCCGGTGCTCTCGATCTGGCAGGCGAATGTCCGGGCCGAGGCCGCCTCCTCCGCTTTCAGGGGCGAGCCCGAAGCCGTCCTGATCACACGGCCCGTCCTGGAGGTCCATGTGGTGGCACTGTCCGAGGCGGACGCGGCCTTTGCGGACGCGCTTCTGCAGGGGCACTCCGCAGATGAGGCTAACGGGATCGCCGTCGCTCTGGATCCGTGCTTCGAGCCGATGCGGGCCTTTCGGACGCTCCTCGATTCGGGGGCGTTCCGGGGCCTGCAAAACGCCAGCACCTTCCAGACCAAATCAAAACAAGGATCCGGATCATGAGCGAGCACCAGACGTCGCATCAAACCAGCGTTCTGCGCAAACTCTCCGCCATCGGAGACCCGCTGACCGAGATCCTGAGCCCGCTGGCTCTGTTGGCCCTGCGGCTGCCGACCGCCCTGGTGTTCTGGTTCTCCGCCCGCACGAAGGTCGAGGGGTGGAATATCTTCGACATCACCGACAGCCAACCGTTTCTTTTCGAATACGAATACGGCCTGCCGTTCCCGACCTTCACGGCCCATGTGACCGCGATTGCGGAACACGTGCTGGCAATCCTGGTCATCGTGGGGCTGTTCACCAGGCTGGGCGCCTTGGGCCTGCTGGTGATGACGGCCGTGATTCAGACCTTCATCTACACGTCCTTCGAGGTCTGGTGGAACATTCACATGTGGTGGGCCGTGACCATGTTTGCGGTCGTCGCCCTGGGACCCGGCCGATTGTCCGTCGATCATCTGATCTTCGGACGACAGACGTGAGTCGGACAGCGTCGCGTCCGGTATCTGTTTCTGCGGATTGAGGGGACTGAGTTGTGCCGGTACCCGGATTTGAACCCGGGACCCCCTGATTACAGGTCAGGTGAGTGTTGACCTTGCGGTCGACGACTTTGTCGCGCTCTCCCTTGGCGTACTCTGTGATGATGGATGCCCGGTCGTTCCCGTGTTTCTTCACGAGCTTCCGCTTGTAGTCTCTCTGTTTAAAACGTTCGGCCAGAGGGCCCTCCATGCTTGCCGTCAAATATCGGAACGCGGGGGGAGACAACGTCCCGTCGCATTTCAAACTGAGACGCCAACTGGTCTGCTCTGAGTTACGTCCTCATTCAAAAGCTAGGCGCATTCGGGTTTGACGTGCTCAATAGACTGATTGCGATGGTGAGAGCCCGTCGAGGCCGATGCGCAGGCGGTGATGGTGTTTGTAGAAGACCAATTGGCTCGCATGGGGGAGATCAGAGTCGAGACCACTTGAGCAGCTTAACCTGCTGATCTCCGATTAGATGCAGCGCCAGACTGGACCTGCTGATGAAGCTTGTAATGCCGACAAGATGGTTCGTGTTCTGTCCATCGTCACCCAATGGCAAAATCAGCCGTTGCCCGGTCACATAGCCTCCTTGTTTGGAAGCATGGTTTGTCACGACATAGCACCCAGCCGGCATGTCACGGACCATGCCCCACCGTTTGAGAATGGATTTAGCACCATCAGGTTGCATGATATCCGAAATACGAGCGCCTCTCAGGGTCCGATTATAGCGATCTTCGAGAACAGCTCCTGCGATGCGATAGGCAAAATCTCCGTCAGGCAATGCATCTAGAACAAAAATGTGGGGTAGTGCCCAAGGCGCTTCTATCGGATCAAAATCCGAGTATGCCGGCATCAGACGATCACGCCTCAGAGCCAGCCAGTGGTCCAAGAACTTCTTGTGCGGAGACGCAGCATCGGAAGGCGTTAGATCCTCGATGGGGACGCGATGCTTTTCGCTGAAGTCCATGAGCTCTCCTAGTTTCACTCGATGGCTGGGTCCGCAATCCGCATCGTCGGGTCGGGATAATACCTTGAGGTAGGTGGAGCTCAAGTTTCTGAAGGGGGGTTCTGGTTTCTGAGATCCTAGCTCAGCGAGTGATTCTCTTACCACAAGCGCTTACACAGCGCTTCCATGATGGCGAAGCCGAGTTTTCAAATTTCAGCTAAATCATTGATTTTAATGGTGCCGGCACCAGGATTTGAACCCGGGACCCCCTGATTACAAATCAGGTGCTCTACCAGCTGAGCTATACCGGCACGCGTCTCTCATACCGTCGAGTGCACTGGTGTTACAAGCCGAAACGCGTGCAGCAATGCGGATCGTGTCGAAGTCGGATGCTGGAGGGCGTCAACCCAGGGCAATCACGATCACCGAAGGCACGACGATCAGCACGGCGATCACGACGCGCCGGTTCAGAACCTCTTTCTTGAACAGGACAGCACCCAGAACCATCGTGAAGATCGGCGAGGCCGCGACGATCGGCACCACCATCACGACGTCTCCCCGCAGCAGCGCAGCGTTGAGGGCAATGATCGCCGTGCCGAAACACATGCCCGCCAGGGCGAACCAGCGGGGTCCTTTGGTGTGCCAGGGAATGGGCGGCAGGGCGGTCTTCCGGAACCGGCGGATGCCGTTCAGCAGGATCGCCGACACCGTGAAACCGACCATGCCGGCGAAATAGGGGTCTGGAATGTCCTCCATGCCGATCTTGGACAGCACGTGGCCCAGAGAGCGCAGGCAGGCGGCACCGATCGGCAGCAGCAAGGCCCAGGTCGGCCAATCTGTGGCGATGCCGCCGCTCTTGTTCTTGCGCGACAGCAGGATCACCGCGCCGACGATCCCCACGGTGCCGATCGCCGTCGGCAGGGTGAAGCTCTCGTTCAGCCAGAGCACCCCCATCGCGGCCCCGAACAGCGGCGAGGTGGAGGACAGGGTGCTGGCCAGCGTGGGGCCCAGATAGCGCATGCCGGCCACCGCCATGCTGGCGGAGAGGGCGGGTCGGAACAGGCCGATCAGCACGAAAATCAGGATGGCGGAATTCAGCCAATAGTCCCAGACCATGAAAAATGGCGCCATCACCCAGAAGAACAGGGCTGAGGCGGTGATCGAGATCGTGGCGCCGGTCCGGGAGTCGACATCCGAGAAGCCGAGATTCTGGATCTGGGAGCCGAGCGCGAACAGAAACCCGGCGGTCAGCGCCAACATCAGCGGCACGATGTCGAGAGGAAGCCCGTTCATGTTGGAGGCCGCCTAACGGGGTACGAAAGGGTGTCGCTCCGACCAATGGCGCGCGATGTCGACCCGTCGGGTCACCCAGATATCCTTGCGGTCCGCCACATGGTCAAGCACCCGGGAAAGGGCCGCCGCGCGGGCCGGGTGTCCGATCAGGCGCAGATGCAGTCCGCAGGACATCATGCGCGGGGTCTCGGCACCTTCCTCGACCAGAAAGTCGATCGCATCGCACAGGAAAGACACGTAGTCGTCGCCGCGTGAGAAATGGTTGCGCGCGAACTTGCTGTCGTTCACCGCCAGCGAATAGGGAACGACCAGATGCGGCGTCTCGCCCACTTCCGTCCAATACGGCAGATCGTCGGCATAGCTGTCGCTGTCGTAGAGGAAACCGCCATGCTCGACCACGAGACGTCGCGTGTTCACGCTCGGTCCGTGGCGGCAGTACCAGCCGCTGGGCGTCTCGCCCATCGTGCGTTCAAGCGAGGCGACGGCCTTGCGGATATGCTCGCGCTCCTCGTCCTCGGACAGGGTCCAATGCTCGATCCAGCGCCACCCGTGGCAGCAGACGTCCCAGTGCGCGGCGCTCATCGCCTGCGCGGCATCGAGATTGCGCTCCAGCGCCAGGGCGCAGGCGTTCACTGTGGCCGGCAGACCCCGGTCCTCGAACAGTTTGAGCACCCGCCAGAAGCCGACCCGGGTGCCGTATTCGTACATGCTTTCGGCGGCGAGATCCCTGCTTCCCGGGCCATTGGGCGAGTCCGGGCTCTCGGTCAGGCTGGCTTCGGAAATGCCGTCACCGTCCGGGATCGACGCTTCCGAACCTTCCTCGTAATTGACCACGAAATTCAGCGCCAGGCGGGCGCCGTCCGGCCAATCGGCATGGGGCGGAGTGGCGCCATAGCCCACGAAATCACGGGTCAGGTGATCCGGTGTCTGGTTCGAGGTCGAGGAGGCGTGGGGTGAGGAGGGCGTTTTCATGGTTCCAGTCGATCACACCACCTGCGCCTCGGCCAGCTTCTTTTCCAGATCCCGGAGACGCTGCGCGCGTTCGGTCTTGTCGCCGACGTCCGCGAGATAGGCGTCGAAGAAGCCTGGCTGCTTCATGATCGCGCGCGCCGTGTTCCGGGCGTTTGCGGCGTTGTCGCCCCGACAGAAGGCATTCCCCGAGATCAGGGTCAGCAATTTCGACAGTCGCTGGCCGACCGGCCTCTTGCCCGACTCGAAGGTCTCGAGGATTTTCGCCTTGGTGATCAGATCGGCTTGGGCCCGCTCGGCTTGGATCGCCAGCCGTTCCCGGGTCCGTTCGGCAATCTCGGAGCCGATCAGGGCCGCGTGCAGTTTGCCGAGCAGCGTGAGGTTCTCCATCGCCGTCCTGTTGTCCGGCAGAAGGCGGGCTTCAAGCTTGTCCTGTCCCATCAATTCGGTGACATAGGTCTGCAGGTAGCCGCGCGGGACCTCTCCGAAGATCTTCGAATGGAGTTGGACCGCGCGCAGGACCCGTTCGGCCACGCTGTTCGTGTCGGCCATCATCAGGTCGATGCTCTGATCCGAGATCGATCGCGACAGGCGACGCTCAAGGGCCTCCTGGGTCTCAGCCCCCCCCACCAGCTCGCCGCTGCGCGAGAGACGATCGCGCAGCTTGACCACATAGGCGACCTCGTCCGACACCGTCTTGTTGGTCAGCTTGTCGTTGCCGCGGACAATCCGGACCGCATGTCCGATCAGGGCCATACGGGTTTCGACCATGCCGACCTTCGCACGTCCCAGAAGTTCGTAGATGGCCGCCGCGGTGGCCGGTTGCTTGGGCGCCTTGTTGGCCGAAAGGCGTCCTTCCACGAGATCCAGGAACAGATCGACCTGATCGCCGGGAACGGCTTCACTGCCCAGCACCTCCGCCAGGCCTTTCGGCGAGCGCAGGATTTCGGCAAGCATGGCATCGAAATAGCCGGAAGCGTCCAGTCCGGCCACGCCGGCGAGCAGCCCCAGCAGCGTGGCCGCCTTCTCACCCCAGGTCCTCTTTGGCTCCAGCGTCGCGGTCAGGCAGGCATAGATCCGAAAGGCGCGATCCTCGCCGGTCTCGTCGTCACGCCAGGCCAGCACGTCGCTGATGGTCTCCTGGGTGACGGCGACTGCCGGCGCCGGCTCCAGTTTCCCGACGACCATGGCACGGTAGGCATCGGTCAGATCCCAGATCTCGCGCACCCGCTCGGTTACCGGGGTGTTCGAGCCGCGCACCTGCCAGCCGGCCGCCTTCTGCACGGCCTGCATTGCCTGGGTTCCGGACTCCATCAGGCGTCGCTGATGACCGGGGCCGTGCAGCAGTTCGAGCGGCGTGATCTTGTGTCCCTGGAGAAAGGCGATGGCGGCGCGGCCGATCACCTCCCGGGCCGCGCGGCTCCCCAAGTCCTCCGGTGCGGCACAGTCGGCCTGCTTCGCGATTTCCACATCAGTGGCCAGCGGCTCAGTCATTCATCCCCCAGTTTCGCCGCGCCCCAAGCGCGTTTGACGGTCAGACTGTCGATCGACGTGCCGAGACTACCGCAAGAGCCCTGTTGAAATGTTAACGCATTTTGGCCGATTTGCATTGGTGCAGCGCGATCGCGGCGGCAGCGGAGACATTCAGCGAATGGATCGGGGCGACCGTCGGCAAACGGACCAGCAGGTCGCAGGTCTCGCGGGTCAGCCGCCGCAGGCCGTCGCCCTCGGCCCCGAGAACCAGAGCGGTGCGGCCGCTGAGATCCGCGGAGGCGAGCTCGGTCTCGGTCTCTTCCGCGAGGCCGACGCACCAGAATCCGGCCTCCTTCAGTTGCGCCATGGCGCGGGCCAGGTTGGTCACCCGAACGATCGGACAGATGTCGACGGCCCCCGATGCGGTCTTCGCGAGGGTCGCCGTCATCGGCGGGGCGTGCCGGTCCTGGACGATCACGCCGGCGGCCCCGAAGGCGGCGGTCGAGCGCAGGATGGCGCCCACATTGTGCGGGTCCGTGACCTGGTCGAGAATCACGACCGTCGCTTGCGGGTCGCCGTCGGTGCGCTCGAGAAGATCCTCGATGGCGACCTCCGGCAGCGGCTCGACCCGTGCGATCAGACCCTGATGGACCGAGCCCTCCGGAAGTTTCCGGTCGATCTCCGATTTCTCCACCACGGTTGGCGCCGGTGGTGCCGGGGTCCGGTCGTCGGGACGGTCCGCCAGCACGGCCGAGATCCGACCGGCGAGATCGGCGGTGCACCAGATCGCCAGGACATGCCGGTTCGGATTGGCCAGGGCGGCGAAGACCGCGTGGTGGCCGAACAGCAGACCGGGATCGAGCGGCGCACGGCTGCCCCCGGCCGGTCGGCCCTTGCCGGATCTGTGCTGCGGTCTGGCGTCGGGACCGGTTTCCGCTCTCGGGCGCGAGGCGGAGCCGCCCTTTTGCGGGTGGGAAGCGCCGTGGGAAGATGCCTTGCGTCGGGCCATGACTGTGGTAGCCTTTTTTCTGCGGGTTGAACGGTGACCGGGTCGAAGTTTTTCGATCGCGGCGATTTCTAGTGATTCATCGTTGACAAATGCCCGCCGATCAACATAGTTCGCAGTCCCTCCGGACGGGGGCCGCGCCGGTGGCGTTTGGCTTGCGGTATCTAGGGTGGGGTGGCCGAGTGGTTAAAGGCAGCAGACTGTAAATCTGCCCGCGTACGCGTACGTAGGTTCGAATCCTACCCCCACCACCATTCCGCCCGCCAAGCGTGTCGCTGGCCGTTGTGTTGGAGGACTGAGCAGGACAGCCGGATCCATACTGGGTTTTGGTCTGTTCGTAATGATTTTTGTGACCACGAGTTTCGACGGGAACCGATCAGCGATGGCCAAGGCAAAATTCGAGCGTAACAAGCCGCACTGCAACATTGGGACGATTGGTCATGTTGACCATGGCAAGACGTCTCTGACAGCTGCGATCACGAAGACCCTCGCAGAGACGGGCGGTGCGACGTTCATGGCGTA
>JANSYC010000151.1 GCA_024742605.1 Alphaproteobacteria bacterium
GAGGGGTCCAGGAAATCCACGTCCAGGCTGACATGCAGCACCCCGTCGCGGGCCTCGACGATCTCGATCAGCTCGCGCATGCAGGCCGAGACGCCGAACTCGTCGACCCGGCGCATGTCGTAGACGGTGATGCCCCGCTCGGCGACCAGTGCGCGCTCGCCCGCGTCGACCGACCGGATGCCCAGCATGAAAACGTTGGCCGGGTCGACCTTGGCGGTCGGCGCGTCGCCGAACACCGCCTCCATCCCCGGCTCGCCGCACAGCAGCGCCAGCGGCATCCCGTGCATGTTGCCGGAGGGGCTGGTGGCGGGGGTGTTGAAATCGGCGTGGGCGTCGAGCCAGAGCACGAACAGCTCCCGCCCCGCATCCGCCCAGTGCCGGGCGACGCCGTTCACCGTGCCCATCGACAGCGCGTGGTCGCCGCCCAGGAACACCGGCAGCCGTCCGCCCGCCATCACCTCGACCGCCGAGCGGGACAGGGCGCGGGACCAGCCGGCGATGGCATCGGCGTGGCGCGCGTTGCCGGGGATCTCGATCCCGGAGACCGCATCGGGCTGGACATCACCAAGATCGATCACGTCATGGCCGATCTGCCGCAGCCGCTCGCCGATGCCGGCGGTGCGCAGCGCGTCGGGGCCCATGATGCCGCCCTTGTGGCCGGCGCCGTCCTGCATCGGCACGCCGACCAGCGAGATCGCCTGTCCCGCGCTCGGATCGTTGGCGGGTGCGGGCTGGTCGGCGACCACCGGGCTGCGGGTGGGTGTCGGGTCGGGGGCGGTGTCGAGATCGGTCATAGACGGGGTCCTTAAGGTCGGAAACGGTCTTGGGGGTTTAAGAGTCTCGTTACCCCTGTCCCGACAGGTCCAAGGATGACGGACGCCGCTGGTGTCGAATAGTCGGAGTCTTGGCAATGTGTTGGGTCCGTTCACGCAATTTGCTATGCTCAATTGTGCAAACTGATTTCTGCAACGGACGGGGAGGGATGCGGATGGACGATCTGGACCGGAGGCTGATCGCCCTGCTGCGGACCGACGCGCGGGCGCCGATCTCGACGCTGGCGGCCGATCTGGGGGCCAGCCGGGCGACGGTGCGGGCGCGGATCGACCGGCTGGTGACGGACGGGGTGATCCAGGGCTTCACCATCCGGCTGAAGGATCACGAGGCGGCGGGCCGGGTGCGCGCGATCATGCTGGTCGAGGTCGAGGGCAGACGCACCGACCTGGTGCTCCGCCGCCTGCAGGGCCTGCCCGAGATCCGCGCCCTGCACTCCACCAACGGCCGCTGGGACATCGTGGCCGAGCTGGAGGTGGAAAGCCTGGAGGCCTTCGACCGCACCCTGGCCACCATCCGCACCATCGACGGCATCGCCAACACCGAGACCAGCCTGCTGCTGTCGTCCAGCAAGGGGTGAGGGGTGTAGCAGGTCATATTTTTCAAACTTCGACATCATTCATTTTTGACAAACTTTGGCATTCGCCTCATTCTCGGCCGAAGGAGGCACGCCATGGCGACGATGAATGTTTCCCTGCCCGATCTGATGAAGTCCTGGGTTGAGGCTCAAGCGCGGACGGGGCGCTACAGCAATGCGAGTGACTACGTGCGCGATTTGATCCGGCGGGATCAGGAGCGGGAGGCGCAACTCGGGCATATTCAGCAGATGATCATCGAAGGCTTGGCGAGCGGGGTCGCGGACGACTTCGACATTGAGGCGCTTCAGGCCGAGTTGGACCAGGCCGGCTCTGAACCCATGGGGTCGGATCGCGGCTGATGCCGGAATTTCGGGTCAGCAAGGCCGCACGAGACGATATCCGCTGGATCGGTTTGTACACTCAGCAGATCTGGGGCGTTGCCCAACGGCGCCGATATCTGACGCGCCTGAATGAACGCTTCCGATAGCTTTTGGACAATCCCAGGCTAGCTGCCGAGCGACACGAATTTACACCTACAGTTCGCATCGTCCGCTTCCAAAGCCATCTGATTGTCTACGTGGCTGAGGAAGACGGCATATTGATCGTCAGGGTGCTTCACGAAGGCATGGACGTGCCAGCCCATCTTTAACACCCCCCTCACGCCACCCGCAGTTCCTCCACCTTCGCCTCCGCCCGCCGCGCCCGGTCCTTGTCGCCCCGCAGCCCATGCGCCCGGGCCACGAACTTCCAGTTCTGCGGGCTGGTGGGTTTCTGCTGGCAGCGTTCGTTGGCGAGCGCCAGCGCCAGGTCGCCGTCGCCGGCGCGCAGGGCCGCCTCCAGCAGGGTCCAGGCGATCACGTCGCGCTGGGCGTGGCTGCCGCCCAGCCGGTGGGTCAGGTAGCGGACCGGCATCAGGCGCGCGACGCAGTCGGCGTAGCGCTCGGCCGCGAAATCCTGCATCGCGTGGCAGAACGGCAGGCCGATCTCCCGGCTCATCGCCACATTGGCGTCGTCGGCATTGGCCACGAACCGCTCGTTGGCGGTCAGCAGGGTGTGCTGCAGATCGGCGCGGCCGGCGCCGGTGAAGGCCATCATCGCGTGCACGTCGTTGAAGGCGTAGAGCGTGTCGGTCGCCGCCGGCTGCCACTTCACCGCCAGATCCTGCCAGCGCCGCCCCACATCGACCCCCAGCAGGCCGAGCCGCCAGAGCAGAGCCGCGCAGTCCAGCTCCTCGTACTTCTCGCCCTCATGGCCGGAGCCGCGCAGGTGGTGGTCGTAGATCTTCAGGGTCATGTCGATCCGGTCGAGATCCAGATGGAACAGCGACAGGTGCCACCAGAGGTGATTGGAGAAGTTCGAGATCTCCCACATCTCGCGGCGGTAGTTCATGAACTGCACCCCGCCGAGCTGCCGGCCGCGCATCTCCATCACATGGGCGACGGCGTGGAAGGCGTAGGGGTGGTTCGGGCGCAGGGCGATCGCCTGACGGCCCAGCTCCTCGGCGCGGGAGAAGTCGCGCATCTCCTCCAGCCCGAAACTGTAGAAGCCGAGGATGAACTCGTAGCCCGGCACGCTCTCGTCCCAGAGCGGGAACACCCGGGCCACGCAGTCCCGCTGGTTCGGCACGTCGCCCAGCAGCACGCCCGAGAGGTGCACCAGCATCACCGCCAGCAGGTCGAAGGGATGGGCATTGGCCACCGCCTCCCAGAGCTGGACCGCGCCGTGGAAGTCGCCTTCGACCCAGGCGCGGATCGCGGCCATGTGCCCGCGCTCCCGATCGTTGGCCCCGGCGGCCAGCGCCTCGGCCGCCTCCAGGTGACGCACCATGTCGGCGTAGATCCGGGTCTCCATCGCCTGGGTCAGCAGGGCCGCCTTGAAGACATGGCCCATGACGAAGCGGGGATCGTGGGCCAGCGCCTCGTCGATCAGGGCGACCGGGTCGCCGTCGAAGGCGTTGACCGCCTCCAGCGCCCGTTCCAGCAGGTCGATGCAGACCGGATCGGTGGTCGAGACCGGAACCCCGCGGATATCGCTGCCGCTCATCGTCTGTCTCCCTGCTGGCCGGCCCACGTTCGGCTTCTTTCCTTACAAGATACGAGCGGCGCGGGATCACGGCCAGCCAAGACTCTGTGAGCGGATGGGTTGACGTGCCTAGGCTGCGGACGAATATCTGAGCCTTGACCCTTTCACCCGTTTCAGGAGACCGTCCCATGACCGTCGATGTCGGCGATACCGCCCCGGATTTCACCATGCCGACCGATGGCGGCGGCGAGGTTTCTCTGGCCAAGCTGAAGGGCAGGCCGGTGGTGCTGTACTTCTACCCGCGCGACGACACGCCGGGCTGCACCAAGGAGGCCTGCGGGTTCCGGGACAGCTTTCCGAATTTCAAGGGTGTGGACGCCGAGATCATCGGGGTCAGCCGGGACACGGTCGGCAAGCACGACAAGTTCAAGGCCAAGTACGATTTGCCCTTCACCCTGGGCGCCGACGAGGACGGGGCGGTGACCGAGGCCTATGGGGTCTGGGTCGAGAAGTCGATGTACGGCCGGAAATCCATGGGAATCGAACGGGCCACGTTCCTGATCGGCACCGACGGCAAGATCGCCAAGGTCTGGCGCAAGGTGAAGGTGCCCGGCCATGTGGATGAGGTGCTGGAAGCGGTGAAGGCGCTCTAGCGTCTCCCGTCAGGCTTTCATCATCCGGTTGGCTTCCGGCATCACGAAAGAGGCCAGGGCCGCGACTCCGCCCATCACGGCCAGCACGGCGATCGCGACCTCCGGACCGAAAGCGGCGGTGACGATCCCCATCGCTCCCATAGCCAGCGCCAGCAGACCGACGCTGGTATTGGCGAAGGCGACGTAGAGCGGGCGCTCCTCCTTGGGAGCGGCATCCACCAGATAGGTCTTGCGGCCCAGACGGACCCCCGCCTCCGCCACCCCGATCAGCAGAAACACCCCGCCGAAGGCCCAGCCCGCCACCGGGCCCGAGACCAGCTGCGGCAGGATCAGGGCTGCGGCGCAGGCCAGCGCGCCGATCACGCCGGACCGGATCATCACGGTGCGGGCGGACTCATCGGCGAAGCGGCCCCAGAAC
>JANSYC010000012.1 GCA_024742605.1 Alphaproteobacteria bacterium
CGACGAACAGGGCATCCGGTAATTGCCGTTCGATCCGGGCCGATTTGACCCAGGGCAGCGACATCACCCGATCCCGCGCCTCTTCCAGGTCGACCGCGAGGATCGGAGTGCCGCGCGCAACGTTGAGGGCCGCAAGCAAATCATCGCCCAGGGTCTCCCGGCGCCCCACCACCAGAACCTCGTCGACCCGAAGTCCCGCGTCGGCCGTCAGCTTGACCATGCCGTCGCTGGTCGTCCGCCAGGCATGGTTCACCACTCCGGTGCGCACCGCCCAGCCGATGCCGGCGCCGATCCCGGCGATCACGCAGACCGCCAGACCGAAGCGGATCGCCGGTCCGCGCCATTTCGGCGCCTGCCGTCGACGCACGGGCGCGCGGCGCGCGGTGGTCGTGCCTTTTGGAGCGGCGGAAGGTTTCAGGAGTCGCATTTCGCCTCCCGGATCATTCGGGTCACCAGTTCGGGGAAGGGAATGCCGCGATAGGCCGCCTGTTCCGGAACCAGCGAGGTCGGGGTCATCCCGGGTTGGGTGTTGATCTCCAGGAGGTAGAGATCACCCGGATCCCGCTCGGTGTCGTCGTAGCGCAGATCGGTCCGCGCCACGCCCCGGCATCCCAGGGCGCGGTACGCCGCTTCGGAAACCTCCAGCGCCTGTCGGGTGATCGCCTCGGGCAGCTTTGCCGGCAGGACGTGAACCGAACCGCCGTCGGCGTACTTGGCTTCGTAGTCGTAGAACCCGCGATCCGATGTGATCTCGGTGACCGCCAGTGCCTCGCCGTCCATAACCGCAACGGTCAGTTCCCGGCCCGCGATGAACCGCTCCACCAGAACGTACCGTCCGAAGGTCCAGTCCTCAGCGGTCGGCCGGTAGTTGCAGCCTTCCTTGACGATATGGACACCGACGCTGGAGCCCTGGTCGATCGGCTTGACCACATAGGGCGGCTCCATCGGATGGCCGTCGGAGAAATCGTCGATGGTCAGCACCATGCCTTCGGGGCAACGCAGGCCCAGGCGCGCGAAGACGTCCTTGGCCTTTGGTTTGTCCATGGCCATGGCTGAGGCCAGCACGCCGGAATGGGTGTACGGCAACCCCATGATGTTCAGCAGACCCTGGATATTGCCGTCTTCGCCGATCGGTCCGTGCAAGGCGTTGAAGACCACGTCGGCGCCGACCTCGGTCAGCTTGGCGGCCACATCCCGGCCGACATCGACCTCCGTCACCTTGAAACCGGCAGTGCGCAGCGCCTTGGCGCATTCGGCGCCGGTGGACAGGGAGACATCGCGCTCGGCGGACCAGCCGCCCTTCAGCAGGGCCACATGGGTTTCGGAATTCCGCATCTGGGTGCTCATGTCTCGGGTACTCCCATCGCAACCGGATCCCGGCCTTCGGCTGGTACGCCCACGCGCTTGATCTCCCAGCGCAGCTTCACACCGCTGGTCTCGAACACCCGGCGGCGGATTTCCTCGCCCAGCCGCTCGATGTCCTCTCCGGTGGCATTGCCGGCATTCAGTAGAAAATTGCAGTGCAGCTCCGAGACCATGGCCCCGCCGATCCGCAGCCCCCGGCACCCGGCCGCATCGATCAGCTGCCACGCCTTGTGGCCCTCGGGATTTGCGAAGGTGGACCCGCCGGTCGGTACCCGACGCGGTTGGGTCTTTTCCCGAGCATCCCGGATGTCCCGCATAGCTGTCGCGATGGTGTCCGGATCGCCCGTCCGAGCCTGAAAAACAGCGCTGGTGAAGATCCAGTCCGCGGGCACGTCTGAGTGGCGATAGGACATCCCCATCTGGGCGGTCGTCAGGGTATGGCCGTGACCCAGCCCATCGATTGCACGCGCCGAGATCAGCACGTCCTTGGTCTCCGAGCCGTAGGCGCCCGCATTCATCCGCAAGGCACCACCGATCGTGCCCGGAATGCCGGACAGGAACTCCAGCCCGGTCAGCCCGGCGCGCTGAGCGGCGGCGGCGACCGTGACATCGAGGGCCCCAGCCCCGGCGACCACCTGTCCCTCTCGCGCTTCGACCCCGGCGAACGGCTTTCCGAAGCGAATCACCACCCCGGGCAGGCCGCCGTCGCGGACCAGCATGTTGGAGCCGACGCCAATTGCAGTGACCGGCACGTCCATCGGACGGGCCGACAGGAAATCGATCAAGTCCTCCTCGTCGGCCGGACGGAACACGACCTCGCAGGGCCCGCCGACCCGGAACCAGGTCAGCTCGGCCAGAGGCACGTTCTCGCGGTACTGGCCGCGCACCTGCGGCAGCCGATCAATCAGCTTTGACATCGGACGACGCGTCCTCGGGCGCTCGAGTGTCGGGTTCATCCCGCCCCTCCGCCGCCGGAACGGCCTTTCGGGAACGGAATCGGTTCGGCCGCCGAACCCGGCGCCGCACGCGGTCCGTCGCCGAGAATGTGAGAGAGCTGCTCGGGCAGAGCCTGCGCCCAAGCGGTGATGTTGCCGGCCCCCAGGCAGACGACCATGTCGCCCTCTCGTCCGAGATCCGAGACATGGCTTGCCAGTTCGACCGGGTCCCGCAGGGCGATAACATTGCGGTGGCCGCGCGCGCGCAGTCCGTCGACCAGCGAATCCCGGTCGGCCCCGGCAATCGGCGATTCCCCCGCCGCATAAACGTCCGCCACCAGCACCGTGTCGGCATCGTTGAAACAGGAGCAGAAATCCTCGAACAGATCACGCAGCCGGGTGTAGCGGTGCGGCTGAACCACGGCGATCACCTGGCCGTCTGGGCAGGCTTGACGTGCGGCCGACAGAACCGCTGAAATCTCTACCGGATGATGACCGTAATCGTCGATCACGGTGATGCCGCCGACCTCACCGGTCTTGGTGAACCGCCGTTTCACGCCGCCGAAGTTCTCAAGTCCGGCCCGAACCACCTGGTCCGACAGCCCCATCTCGGCGGCGACCGCGACGGCGGCCAGCGCGTTCTGCACGTTGTGCCGGCCGTACATCGGCAGCACCAGATTCTCCAGCCGCCGTTCGGTGCCGTCCAGTCGGTCGGTGATGACCGCCGTGAACCGTGAGCCCGCTGGGGTGATGTTGACCTCGACACCGCGCACATCCGCCTGAGGGCCGAATCCGTAGGTGACGATCCGCCGGTCGGACACCCTCGGAATTAGGGCCTGCACCGTCGGGTGATCTAGGCACATGGCGGCGAATCCGTAGAACGGAATGTTCTGGACGAAGGACTGAAACGCAGCCTGAAGGTTTTCGAACGACCCGTGATGATCCAGGTGCTCCGGATCGATATTGGTGACCACGCCTATGGTCGCCGGCAGCTTGACGAAGGTGCCGTCGCTCTCATCGGCTTCGACCACCATCCAGTCACCCTCGCCCAGGCGGGCATTGGTCCCGATCGCGTTGATGATCCCGCCGTTGATGATGGTCGGATCCATGGCGGCCGCATCCAGCACCGCCGACACCAGCGAGGTGGTGGTGGTCTTGCCGTGGGTTCCGGCGACCGCGATCGCCCATTTCAGCCGCATCAGTTCGGCCAGCATTTCCGAGCGGTGGACGACCGGAATCATGCGCGCCCGCGCGGCCGCGACTTCCGGGTTGTCCGCCTTGATCGCGGTCGAGATCACCACAATGGCGACATCCTCGACATTCGCGGCCTCATGGCCGATCAGCACCTTGATGCCCAGATTCTGCAGCCGTTTGACGTTCGGATTCTCGGAGATGTCGCTGCCCTGAACCGAATAGCCGAGATTGTGCAGCACCTCGGCGATGCCGCTCATTCCGATCCCGCCGACGCCGACGAAATGCATGGTCCCGATGGAGAGGGGGATCTGTCTCATGCGACGGCTCGCTGGTTGGTCGACGAAAGGACATCCGGGTCGGATGACGCGTTATCGGGCAAGGCCTGACCGGCACGCAGGCGCGCGCTGTCAGCGACCAGATCGGCCAGCCGCTCGACCGCGTCCGGCACGCCCGCGTCGCGGGCCGCTTCTGCGGCGGCGGTCAGGGTCGCCGGGTGGACCATGAGGTCTTCCAACTGCCGCGACAGCCGCTCGGCGGAAAGGTCCGCCTGCGGGAAGCTCCAGGCGGCCCCTTGGCTCTCGATCGCGGCGGCATTGGCGGTCTGGTGATCGTCGGTCGCGTGCGGATAGGGCACCAGCAGGGCCGGCCGACCGACCACCGTGTTCTCGGCCACCGTCGACGCCCCCGACCGGCAAACCAGCAGATGCGCCGCCGCCAGCCGGTCGGGCATATCGTCGAAGAATTTACGCACCGTCGCCTCAACCCCGAGACGTCGGTAGGTGTTTGTCACCAGATCCAACTCGGTGTCGCGCGCTTGTTGACTGATTCGGATGCGGGCGCGCAAGGCTTCCGGCAGGTTCGCGATCGCTTCCGGGATCAATTCCGCGAAGACGCTGGCACCCTGACTTCCGCCGGTCACCAGCAACTCGAATTTTCCGGTTTCGACCAGGGCCGGGTAGCCCCGCTCCCGCAATGCGCGAATGCCGGCCCGCACCGGATTACCGGTCATGAGAACCGCATCCCGCGCGTCGGCCGGGACCTTCTCGACCTGCGCGAAGGAGGTGGCGATCGCCGTCGCCCGGCTTGCCAGCAGACGATTGGCACGACCCAACACGGCATTCTGCTCGTGCAGGACGATCGGGATCTGCCGGGCATAGGCGGCGATCACCGGCGGCACGCTGACATAGCCCCCGAACGCGACGACCACGGCCGGCTTCTGCCGGTGAACGATCTTGCGGCATTCCATGAAGCCGCGCGCCAAGGTGACGGCGGCCTTGAGCTTCGCAAGCAGGCCCCGTCCGGCGAGACCGGCGGCATGAATGCGGAAGATTTCAAGATCACCCGCCTGGGTCTCGAAAGCCGTACCCCGTTTGTCGGTGATCAGGCCGACCCGCCAGCCACGGGCCAGCAGAGTCTCGGCCAGCGCCCGGGCCGGGAACACGTGACCCCCGGTGCCACCGGCGGCGATCAGGGCGAGCGGTGCGGTCGAAGCGGCCGTCATGGCAGGTCCTCCCCGGCGCCGGACCGTCGTCTGGTGAGGGCCAGGGCCATACCCATCGCGATCCCCAGGGCGATCAGCGACGAGCCGCCGTAGGATAGGAAGGGCAACGTCATGCCCTTGGCCGGCATCAGGTTGACCGCCGAGCCCATATGGACCAGCGCCTGCAAGGCGAACTGGGTCAGCAGACCGGTTGCCGCCAGCAGCACGAACAGGCTCGGCTCCGACAGCAGGCGCGCGTAGCCGCGCAGCACGATGAAGGCGTAGATCGAAATGATCACCAGACAGGCGATGCCGCCGAACTCCTCGCCTGCGACCGAGAAGATGAAGTCGGCGTGGGCATCCGGCAGGTAGGCTTTCACCGTGCCCTCACCCGGTCCGGTTCCCATAAGTCCGCCGTTCATGAAGGCTTCGAGCGACCGGTCGACCTGGTAGCTGTCACCCGAAGACGGGTCGAGGAACCGGTCGATCCGGCTGCTCACATGCGGGAACAGAAAATAGGCCCCGATCAGACCGGACACGCCCAAACCGATCAGACCGAACACCAGCACCAGCGGCATACCCGCCAGAAAGAACTGACCGAACCAGATCGCGCTGACCACCACCGTCATCCCCAGATCCGGCTGGGACAGCAGCAACGCCACCACGATCAGATACAGCCCGATCGCTACGATATGGCCGGGAAACTCGGGATCCCGCCGCCATTCGGCGAACATCCATGCACTGGCCACCGCAAAGAAGGGCTTTGCGAATTCGCTGGGCTGGAGGGTCATGCCCCCGATTCCGATCCAGCGGTGAGCGCCTTTGATCTCGGGGCCGATCAACGGCACCAGCAGCAGCAATCCCAGGGTCACGGCCAGTCCGAGGCAACTGAAACGGCGCACCTGCACCGGGGTCATCAGCGACACCCCGACCATCACCAGCAGCGCCACCGGCAGGATCATGAACTGGCGGCGGACGAAGTAGAGGCCGTCCAGATTGATCCGCTCCGCCACCGGTGGGCTTGCCGCCATCACCAGCAATGCGCCGATCAGGACCAGCAGGAACAGCGCGCCCAAGGTCCACCGGTCAACGGTCCACCACCACCGGCCCAGAACGCTCGTATCCGTGCGGGCGATCGTGCTCATGACGCCACCTGCTTGCCGTTGGAGCCCTTTTCCGGGATCAGAAGATCGAGCACCAGTGACCGGAACCGGTCGCCACGCGCCTCAAAACTCGTGAACTGGTCCCAGGAGGCGGCCGCCGGAGACAGCAGGACCACCGCCCCGGGAATACCGTCCTTAGTGGCGTCCGCGTGGGCCTGTTTGACGGCGCTTTCCAGCGTCCGGCACAGCACGGCCGGACACGCATCGCCGATCTGACGGGCGAACAGGCCGGCCGCTTCACCGATCAGATAAGCGCGACGGACCTGCGGGAAATGTTCGGACAATCCGGCGATCCCGCCTTCCTTGGCCTGCCCACCGGCGATCCAGTAGATCGGGTCGTAGCAGGACAGCGCGCGGGCGGCGGCGTCCGCATTGGTCGCCTTACTGTCGTTCACATAGGTGACCGGGCCGACCGCCGCGACCCGTTCCTGGCGATGGGCCAAGCCGGGAAAACTACGGATGCCGGCGATGATGGCCGCGCGGTCGATCTTCAGGCCGATACAGGCGGCATAGGCGGCCGCCGCGTTCTGCGCGTTGTGCGGGCCGGGAAGAGCGGGCGCGCTGGACAGATCCAGGATGGTCTCGGGCCGGCCGGTGCGGCCATCGACCAGCACCCCATTGGAGCCGTAGACACCGCCGACCACATGCCAGGTCCCGGAAATCTCCAGCACCCTCCGGCCGAGCTGGCGCAGATCCTCCGCCACGCTTTCGGACGGGGCATCGTCAACGCCGACCACGGCAAGCGCCGTGGCCGATTGCTTGGCGAACATCCGACGCTTGGCAGTGATATAGCCCGCCAGATCGCCATGCCGCTCGATATGATCTGGACTGAGATTCAGCCAGACCGCCACATCCGGCGCGAGCGAGGGCGTGATTTCCAGCTGATAGGAACTCAATTCCAGAACGATGACGCCGCCAGGCCCCGGATCGTTGAAGTCGAGCGCCGGACGACCGAGATTGCCGCCGACTTCGACCGCGACACCCGCCTGGGTCAGGATATGGCCGATCAGGGCCGTGGTGGTCGATTTGCCGTTGGTGCCCGTGATCCCCACAACCCGGCGCCGGTCGTCCCCCTGCGGCAGGCCGCGAAGCAGAAGTTCCACATCGCCGATGATCGGAACGCCGAGGACCTTGGCCGTCGCCGCGGCAGGATGCGGTTTCGGACGGGTGTGCGGAATGCCGGGCGAGAGCACCAGGGCCACCGCGCCCTCCAGCCCGTCCACTGCCAGATCGAAAAGCTGCACGCCGGGAATGGCTTCGGCCGCATTCCGACGGTCGGCGCTGTCGTCCCAGGCGCGAACATCGGCACCCGACGCCGCCAGCGCACGAGCCGCCATCAGCCCGGACTTTCCGAGCCCCATGACCGCCCACACCTGATCCTTGGCAAAGGAGAGATCGATCACGCCGAACCCTCCCCGCGATCAAGGGCCTCAAGGGCCTGAACGATCGGCTTCATGTTGGTTCCAAGCGACCCCTTGACCAGCACCACATCGCCCGGACGCACGGACGCCGCGACGGCGTCGGCCACATCCTCGGACCTGTCGCCATGGGCGGCGACCAGGCCTTCGGGCAGAACCCGGCGGAGGGCGGTCATTTCGGCACCCACCAGGAACACCCGATCCAGGCCGGCGGTGACGACAGCATCACGCAGCCCCGCATGCGCGTCTTCGGCGGCGGCTCCCAGCTCCCGCATGTCGCCGAGCACCGCGATCCGACGGCCCGTGCCGTCCGGAGCGGTGTCGGACAGAACGGAGAGTGCCGCGCGCATGGCGGGCGGGCTGGCGTTGTAGCTTTCGTCGAGCAGGGTGAACCGACCTCCGTCCGTCGTCAGTGTGACGGCGGCGCCGCGGCCGCGACCGGCGCGCACCTCGGCAAGGCCCGGCAGGGCCGCGGCGATGTCGACGCCAAGCGCGAAAAGGGTCGCGACCACGCCGCAGGAATTCAGCGCCCAGTGCGCCCCCACCCCACCGACCGTCCAGGACATCCGGTGCCCGCCGACCGAGGCTGTCACCAGAGTGCCGCCCTCGACCGTCTCATGGGAGAGCAGACGCAGATCGGCCTGATCATCCGCCCCGAAACTCACCACACGACCGATCCCCAGCCGCTCGGCCGAGTCGGACAGCCGCGCGAAATGCGGGTTGTCGCGGTTGAGGACCGCCGCGCCCCCCGGCTCGATCCCCTCAAGGATTTCCGCCTTGGCATCGGCGATCGCCTCGACCGACGGGAAGAATTCAATGTGTACCGGCTCGACCGTGGTGATCAGCGCCACATGGGGTCGCACCAGGCGGGTCAGCGGGCGGATCTCATCGGCGTGATTCATGCCGAGTTCGAACACGGCGAAGTCGGCGTCCGGAGCTAGGCGGGCCAAAGACAGGGGCGCGCCGATATGGTTGTTCAGGTTGCCGCGTGTCGCTTCGCATCTGCCGAGCCGCGCCAGACAGGCGGCCAGCATTTCCTTGGACCCGGTCTTGCCGACGCTTCCCGTCACGGCAGCGATCCGGGCCGAACTGCGCGCCCGCGCCGCCGTGGCCAGACCGACCAGACCGGCAAGCACGTCCGGCACCTCGATCAGCGGTGCATCCGTGGCGAGCGCCTCGGGGCGGCGGCTCACCAGTGCGGCGGCCCCGCCGTTCTCCAGCGCCCCCTTGACGTAGTCGTGTCCGTCCGCCCGCTCCCCGGGCAAGGCCACGAAGATATCGCCGTGCAGGACCTTGCGGCTGTCGATCGTGAGACCGGAGGCCCGCCAGTCGCCGCCATAGGCGATCCCGCCGGTCGCGGCGACCGCCTGATCGCGGGTCCAAAGCGGGGTTGACGGGCTGGTGCGGAGAGCGGCGGCGGTCATGCGGCCCCTCCCCGGATCGCTGCCACAGCGGCGCGTGCCACGGTCACGTCGTCGAACGGGTGTTTGACGCCTTTGATCTCCTGGCCGGATTCGTGACCCTTGCCGGCAATCACCAGCACGTCGCCCGGGCCGAGGCGGGCCACCGCACTATGGATCGCCTCCTCGCGGCCGCCGATCTCCTCGGTGACGGTCGGTGCCCCCGCCAGTGCCTGACGGCGGATCTCCGCGGGATCCTCGGACCTCGGGTTGTCGTCGCTCAGAACCGGGTGATCGGCAAAGGCCGCGACCCGTTCCGCCATCATCGGGCGCTTGCCGGGATCGCGATCCCCGCCGCAGCCATAGACGCACCACAGTTTGCCGTCCACATGGGGCCGGATCGCCCCGAGAACGGTCTCGAGGGCGTCCGGCGTATGGGCGAAATCCACATAGACCGCCGCCCCATTCTCCAGGGTTGCCGCGAGCTCCAACCGTCCGCGCACACCCGCCAACGTGCCCAGGGCCTCGACCGCTTGGTTCACCGGAGTGCCGGTCGCCAACGTCAGGCCGAGAGCCGCCATCACGTTCCAGGCCTGGAAGGCGCCGATCAGCGGCAGATCGGCGGAACAGCGCGTCCCGAGGACGGACAGTTCCAGATGCTGGCCGGTCGGGCGCGCGGCACGGGACAGAATGCGAATGTCTGCTGCGTCGGTCGTTCCGTAGCTGAGGATCCGCTGGTATCCGGCCCGTGCGGTCTCGGCGAAGATCTCGAATGCGTCGCTGTCCGCATTCAGCACCGCCGTTCCATCGGGCCCCATCACCCGATCGAACAGCCGCAGCTTGGCGCCGCGATAGGCCGACATGGAGCCGTGGTAGTCGAGATGATCCCGGCTCAGATTGGTGAACGCGGCGGCAGACAGCCGGACGCCGTCCAGCCGGCACTGATCAAGGCCATGACTGGACGCCTCCATCGCCAGATGGGTCACACCCCTCTTCGTCAGATCGGACAGCAGCTGATGCAGCCGCACCGGGTCGGGGGTCGTCAGGCTCGGGCCTTCCGGACCTGCGTCCAGCACCACGCCCAATGTCCCCAAGCTACCGGAGCGCTTGCCCTTCCCGGCCCAGATCTGTCGGGTGAAGTCCGCCACCGAAGTCTTGCCGTTGGTCCCGGTCACCGCGACCACCGTGTCGGGCTGAACCGCGTAGAACTTGGCCGCCATGCGGGCAAGACGCCGGCGCGGCTCCTGGTCGGAAATGAACGAGGCCCGTTCCATCACGCGGCCTTCGGTGCCGGGCAGGCTGAGGATGGCCGCAGCGCCTTGGGCGATCGCCTGTTCGATATAGGCGCGGCCGTCGTGCTGAGCGCCCGGCAAAGCCGCGAACAGCCATCCGGGCCGCACGTCGCGACTGTCCGCCGTCAGACCGGCAATCTCCGGGTCACCCGGCACCAGAATCAGGGCGGGGGCCGTCACACCGTCGAAAAACTCAGAAAGTCGCATTGCGCTTCCCTCCTCTCGACGGCACTTCAATCATCAGCTCGCGGCGAATTTCGGGCGCGTTTTCGTCAACCGCCGCCACACCAAGGAGCGGGGCGGCCCGTTCGACGATGCGCTTGACCGCCGGTGCCGCCACCCAGCCGCCGCTGGCGTAGCCGTGGCTGTGCTTCTGGCCCTTCGGCTCGTCGACCATGATCAGCACCACGTAGCGCGGCGCGTTCATCGGAAATGCGGCGACGAAGGACGAGATCAGGCTCTTCTTCTTGTAGCCACCGCGACCGCCCGGTTTCTCCGCCGTGCCGGTCTTGCCGCCGATCAGATAACCCTCCGCGGCACTCTTACGGCCGGTTCCCCCCAGCACCACAAGCCGCATCAGACGGCGCATGTCATGGGAGGTCTGCTCGGAGATCACCCGTTCGCCCGGTCCGGGGGCATCCGTCCGCAGCAGCGTGATCGGCTGCTTGATCCCACCGTTCACCACCGTCGCGACACCCGAGGCCAGATGCATCGGGCTGACCGAGATGCCATGGCCGAAAGCGATCGTCATCGTGTTGATTTCACGCCACGTGCCCGGCCACAGCGGGCGCCCGCGCTCGGGCAGCTCCAGCGGCAGCTTTCCGAGAAAGCCGATCCGGCCCATGAAGGTCTTCTGCGCCTCGGTTCCGGCATCCATGGCCATCTTCACCGAGCCGATGTTCGACGAGTACATGAAGATCTCGGGCGTCGAAAGCCAGCGCGCCTTGGGATGATCGTCGTTGATCGTGAACCGCGAGATCTTGATCGGATTGGTCGCATCGTAGCCGCCGGTCAGGGTGGTGGTGCCCTCTTCCAGCGCCATCGCGGTGTTAAAGATCTTGAAGGTCGACCCCATCTCGTAGACGCCCAGGGACGCCCGGTTGAACTCGGCCTCGTCCGGTATATCGCCCGAGCCGTTGGGATCGAAATCCGGCAAAGAGACCATGGCAATCGTCTCGCCACTGTCCACGTCCAGGACGACCCCGGTTCCACCGATCCCCTCGAAGGAAATGATCTGGCGCGCCAGTTCCTCGCGCACGATGTGCTGAACCCGCAGGTCGAGGGACAGGCGGAGAGGATCCCGCCCGCTGCGCAGAACATCGTCGAACGCCTGCTCCAATCCGGCCAGTCCCATCCCGTCGACATTGGTGTAGCCGATGGCATGCGCGGTCAGCGGGCCCTGCGGATAGACCCGGCGCCATTCGTCCTGGAAATGCAGGCCCGGAATTCCGAGATTGTTGACCTCGAACTGTTCGGTCGGGGTCAGGGTGCGCTTCAGCCAGACGAACCGCCGCTCGGTCTTGAGCTGGGCTGCGACCTCCGCCGGGTTCAGATCGGTCAGCACCGTCACCAGACGTTGAGCCGCCCGATCCGCGTCGAGAATTTCCTTGGGATCGCCGTACAGCGACGGCGTGCGCAGCGAGGTCGCCAGCAGCATGCCGTTGCGGTCCAGAATGTCCGCGCGCCCGGTGGTCAGGGTCGTTCCGGAAGAACTGGCGACATTCGGCTCGTTGTGATCGCGCAGCGCCGAGAGCTCGATCACCCGTCCGCCCACGGCCGCGAAGCCCAGCGCGATCAGACAGCCCGCCACCAGCAGCCGGTTGCGGCCGATCTCGATCGCCTGCTTGGCGACGCCGTCAATCTTGACCGAGCGGGAGATCGGATTCATTGCACCCCCATCCCGACCGTCATGACGGCCGCCGACACGCGGGGGCCGGCCGGGGCCTGCTGCTGCAGGATCGGCGCGGAGCGGACAGCCATGATCCCGCCCGAGGCGCGCGGCGCGCCATGACGCGGACGCATCTGGGGCAGCGGCGGCAGATTGGCCGCGATCAGCTGTTCCTCGGTAATCCGGATGGTGGTGTCGTCGGCTTCGAAGTCCGGCATCCGCATCGGCAGTGCCTCAAGCGCGCCCAGGCGCCGTTCTTCCAATGGCACCAGCTTCAGGTGACGGCGCACCAGGGCTTCCAGCCGGTCCGGTCGGTTCAGATAGCTCCATTCGGCCTCCAGCACGTGGATCGCTTCCTGATCCGCCAGAATGCCGCGATGCAGGGCCGCGAGCTGGTCTTCCTTGTTCTGGACCTCGTATTTGAGCAGGAAGAGGGCCACGCCGACACAGGTCGCGATCAGAAACCAGATGATGGTGGAACGGCGCATCAGGCTGCCTCCTCCCGGTCATGCGCCGAAGCATCGGTCCGTTCCGCCACCCGCAGGCGGGCCGAACGGGACCGGGAATTGCGCAGCGTCTCCTCATCGCCCGGCACGATCGGCCGACCGGTGATCACGCGGAAGCTGGGCTTGGGGCCGACCTGGGTCCGGATCGCCGCAGGGTCATGCCGGCTGGGACCCGCCACCTTGCCGGAGCGGGCCCGCAGGAAGGTCTTCACCCGCCGGTCCTCGAGGGAATGAAAAGAGACCACGGCCAGCCGTCCGTTCGGGGAGAGCAACCGCTCGGCAGCACTGAGGCCGTGGTCGAGTTCGTCAAGCTCGCGGTTCACATGGATCCGCAGGGCCTGAAAGGTGCGGGTGGCGGGATCGATGCTCCGCTCACCGGATTTCTTGCGCGGCGCGTGCGGCACCGACTTGCGCACCAGATCGGCCAGGGTACTGGTCCGGTCGATCCGGGCCGTCAGGCGGGCGGCCACTATGGCGCGGGCGATCCGGCGGGCGTACCGCTCCTCGCCCAGATGAAAGATGATGTCGGCAAGCTCCCCCTCGCCGGCGGTGTTCACCACATCGGCGGCCGAGGCCCCCTCGCGCTCCATCCGCATGTCGAGCGGGCCGTCGGCCCGGAATGAGAACCCCCGCTCCGCCTGATCCAGCTGCGGGGAGGAGACGCCCAGGTCCAGAGCGATCCCGTCGACGGAGTCGCAGCCGGCCGCGCGCACCAGCCGGTCCATCTCGCCGAACCGTCCGGTCAGCGGCACCAGCCGTGTCCCATAGGTCTCGGCCAGCTCGGCCGCCCGCGCGATGGCGTCCGGGTCCCGGTCGATCGCGAACACGGTGCAGTCGGCAGCATCGAGGATCGCGCGGGTGTAGCCGCCCACCCCGAAGGTGCCGTCCACATAGCGCCCCCCGTCCCGGGGCTGCAGCGCGTCCACCACCTCGGTCAGCAGGACCGAGACATGATCTTGTGCGTTATGATTCGGGGTCCGCTCCTGGGGCGCGTCGGTCATTCGCCGCCTCCCCCGGGCTTGACGATCCGCAGGGTCGCGCCGGATTTCCGCGCCCGCTCCCGGGCCGCCTCGCGGTGGGCCTTGAAGGCGTCCGGCGCCCAGAGCTGGAAGCCCTTGCCGAGGCCCACGAACATGGCGGTGCCGTTCAGCCCGGCGAACCCGATCAGATCCTTCGGCAGCATCACCCGTCCGTCGCCGTCGACGGTCAGGCGGACGGAATCCGACAGAATGGTCTGCAGGTTCTCGGCTTCTTCGGAGAACGCGTCCAGCGCGTCGATCGAGTCTGCGATCTGTTCGATCCGCTCGTCGCCGCAGCCTTCCAGGCAGGGGTGCTTGAAGGACGGATAGAGGATCAGCCCGGTCGACTTCTCCTGTTCCAAGGCGGCGCGGAACGACGCGGGCACGGACACGCGGCCCTTCCCGTCGACCTTGTTTTCGAATGTGGACAGAAATACCGCCACTTCGTCCGCCCGCCGGGCAACCCGACGCCTCCTTGTTCTTCGGTATCCGCGACCCTTCGGCCTTCTCCTTCTGCCCCGCTCCGGCTCCGGTCTCCCGCGTCCCCGAGCTGCAACCTGCAGCCACCTTCGCGAGCCCGAAGGGACCGCCTCCACCCAACCAGATGGCGCACGACCCCCCTTCACATGGGATTAATTGGGATACCATGGGATTTTATGGGCGTCAACGGAAATACCTGGTGTTTGCTTGGGATTTACCCGTGAAATCAGGGGCTTCCTGAACCGGCTTAAATCACGCCAAGACGAAAAACCCCGAAACAAAGACCAAGTGATTCCAGTGATTTGTGAATATTGTTCGCTATATGTTCTAATCTAGGGTGAGTCTGGAATCAGGTCGGATTCGCCTGGGACAGGGTGGAGCAAGGGTGGAGCAACGGTGGAGCGGGGATGGGTAGCGCGTCGGGTGGCGCCCCTCGACTGGCTCAGGGCGAGGGACATCAGGGGTGACGCACAGGTTTTCGGGGCGTCACGGCCATTCACATCGGCGTGCCGCCGGTCGACGCGGCGCCCCGGCGTCCCCATACCCAAGTACACGGCACCGACAGGATGAGATCACCATGCACATGCCACCCAGCCTTCGCCCCGTCTCCTCTTTGCTCACGACCGCCGTGGCCGCCGCGTCACTCTTCCTCGCCGCGAGCGCGGCTCTCGCCGACACCGGCCCGCGCCCGGATCTGTGGCCGCGGTGGCAGACCCATGATCCGGCGTCCGAAAAACGCCTCGATCCCTCGGCGTTCGACGCCTTTCTGGCAAAATACCGCGTGATGGGCGCCGACGGGGTGGTGCGGATCGCCTACGGCGCGGTCACCCAGGCCGACAAGAGCACCCTGCAGTCCTATATCGACGAGCTGTCCGGCGTGCCGATCTCGACCTACGACCGGGATGCGCAGTTCGCCTACTGGATCAATCTGTACAATGCGGCAACCATAGACCTGATCCTGGACCATTATCCGCTCGACAGCATCGTCGACGTCCCCTTGGGCGGATTCTTCAGTTTCGGACCCTGGGGGGCCGATATCCTGACGGTGGAGGGCCAGGCGATCAGCCTGAACGACATCGAGCACCGCATCCTTCGCCCGATCTGGCAGGACAGCCGCGTCCACTACGTGATCAACTGCGCCTCGATCGGCTGCCCGAACGTCCCGGCACTCGCCCTGCGCGCCGACGACCTGGACAGAACGATGGAGGCGGCGGCACGCGCCTATGTCAACGACCCCCGAGGCGCGCGGGTGGAGGACGGTGCGCTGACCGTTTCCAGCATCTACGTCTGGTTCGAGAGCGATTTCGTGCGCTCCCACGGCAGCGTGATCGCCCATCTCCGCGCCTTCGCCGACCCGGAGACCCGCGAGCGGTTGCGCGGCATCGAAACCGTGTCGGACGACGCCTACGACTGGTCCCTGAACGATGCAACAGGCTCGGGGCGATAACCGCATCCCCGATGAACAGGACACCTCAAAACGAAAACGGTCAGACGGTCTGTAAGCCGGGTTCTGTCACGGCCCCAGTTTCTCCGGCGTTGCCGCTGGAGACACGAGGCCGCGGACGACCATTCCTCTGGGACGGATGTCGCCATCCGCCTCACGCGACCAACCCGGACGACGACGCGAGAACGCGTCCGCCGGCACCTCCGGGGAGGCCCGGCCGGTCGTCCCTATTCGGTCTTGCTCCCGGTGGGGTTTACCGTGCCGTCCCCGTCGCCGGGGACGCGGTGCGCTCTTACCGCACCCTTTCACCCTTACCCGTCACGTGATCCCGGCGAGCGGGCGGAACGGGCGGTTTGCTTTCTGTGGCACTTTCCCTAGGGTCGCCCCCGCCGGGCGTTACCCGGCACCGTGTTCCCGTGGAGCCCGGACTTTCCTCCAGCCCCGGATCACGCCGGGGCCAGCGGCCGTCCAACCGTCTGACCGAGAGCGGGCATAGGCCTCGGGCGGGGACGCGTCAAGCGCGGCGTGTCCGATCCGGGCGCCGGGCCTGATCGCTCGGCTCTCCGGTCTCGGCCCGAGCCGAGAGCGAGCAGCCGACCAGCCAGACATCGTCGCCCGACGGCCCCATGACCGGCAGGGACATGGTCTCCAGCGACCCGAAATGTCCGCCGGAGACGAAGCGCGCGAGGAGAAACGCCGGCGCGCCGCTCTCCGCCACCCGGTTCGACAGGGCGATGCAGGCCTCCGCCTCCTCCGCCACCATGTGCTTGCGGAACGGAACGTTGGTCACGTCATTGCCGAACAGCCAGACGATGTCGGAACCCAGCAGCCGGTAGCGCCAGTCGTCGCGTGCCTCGGTCCGCTCGATCACGAAGAAAGCCCCCATCAGACCCAGATCATGGACGACCTCGAACCCGAAGGCCGAGCGTGGCGGCAGACCCCCAGCCGGCCTGCTCGCGAGCCAGTGGCTGTGAAGCGCTACGGCCTTCGGATGGATCGGGGCATCGATCGGCTTGAACTCCGGCATGTCGAACCGTTCGCGAGCCTGCCCGAACCGGCCTCGGGTCGGATCGAATTGATCCTTCCAGACAGAATCGCTGTCATCCATCATCCCCATCCCCCCCCCCTGAGATCAGACCATCGACTATAGGAACACAGCCCGGGGGCATGCGCCCGAATTACTTTTTGACAATTTATTTCAACAGTATAAAATATTATATATATGCTATTTTACAATATTTATATGGATAAATTATTTTTATTCAGTATTTTTACTTTATTTGTGACTGCGAAAAACCCTTTCGGGCCAATACAAGTGTGAAACTCCCGATCCGACCAAGCACGCCGATCACACTGTCCGTTGCCGATATCCGATCAGAACAGATGACGGCAGGCCCGCTTTTTCGGTATAGCCGGTGTTCCCTCTTCCGATGCTGCGGGTCGCGTTGATCCACCGCAGACCACCCTGACCTCATCAACGGTGCCATGACCGACAGCCCATCTGTCCCGAACGACTCCCCGATCGACGGCCGCTACGCCTGGGTCCGGCTGGCGATCACCCTCACCGTCGCGATGATCGGCGGGGTCGGCCTGTGGTCCGTGGTGGTGGTGCTGCCCCGGGTTGAGGCCGAGTTCGGCGCCGATCGGGCGGCAGCATCCTTGCCCTACGCCTTCACCATGCTCGGATTCGCGTTGGGCGGAATCATGATGGGGCGGATGGTCGACCGCTACGGGGTGCTGCGGCCTTTGATCTTCGGGGCCTGCTGTATCGCGATTGGGTACATTGGCACCGGCATGGCGCAGTCGCTGTGGCAGTTCACCATCGGCCACGCGATCCTGATCGGGCTGCTGGGCAGCTCAATCACCTTCGGCCCGCTGATCGCCGATGTCTCCCACTGGTTCGAGAAGCGGCGCGGAATCGCGGTCGCCGTCGCCGCCAGCGGCAGCTATCTGGCGGGGACCGTCTGGCCGCCGATCGTCGAGGCGATGATGGACGCAATCGGCTGGCGCCAGACCCATATGGCGATCGGGCTGTTCGCCCTGGCCACCCTTATCCCCCTCGCCTTCCTGCTGCGCCGCCGGCCGCCGCACCAGACGATCTCGACCGCCCGTCCGACCGGCGCGCCGCGGGTCGAGCCCGAACTCCTCGACACCGGCCTGCCGAAGCCCGTGCTGCAGGGCCTGCTGATCGTCGCCGGGTTCGCCTGCTGCGTGGCCATGTCGATGCCTCAGGTGCATATCGTAGCCTATTGCCTGGATCTGGGAATTGACAGCGGACGGGGGGCGGAGATGCTGTCCCTGATGCTGGCGACCGGCATCGTGAGCCGACTGGCCTTTGGAGCCATCGCGGACCGGATCGGGCCGTTCAAGACCCTGCTGCTGGCCTCCGGGCTGCAGACGCTGGCACTGCTTCTGTTCCTGCCGTTCGACAGTCTCATTTCGCTCTACGTGGTCTCGGCCCTGTTCGGGCTGTCCCAGGGCGGGATCGTGCCGACCTATGCCCTCATCATCCGGAAGGTGTTCCCCGGCAGCCAGGCCGGGACCCGGGTCAGCATCGTGCTGGCGGCGACCATGATCGGCATGGGGGCCGGCGGCTGGATATCCGGCGCACTCTACGATCTGACGCTCAGCTACCAGGCCGCGTTCCTGAACGGGGTGGCGTGGAACGTGCTGAATATCGTGATCGCGGTCTTCCTGCTGTACCGGATCAGCGGGACGCCGGGCGGGCGTCCGGCGCCGGCGGCCGCCTAGCCGGCGACCCGCACCCGCGCCAGAAAGGCATAGCCGCGCGTGATCTGGGTAAAGGTGACCCGGGCGCGGCCGCTGTCGTGCAGGTCCCGCAGATAGGCCGGCAGTTCGGGGCGGTAGTGCACCCCGAACAGGTCGAGCCATTTGAACAGAACCGCCCGGAACCAGCGCGGCCAACCGGCCTGGTCGCCGAAATCGACGATGTGGATTTCGCCGCCGGGTTTGAGCGCGCCCAACGCATGCTCGATCGATTCGCGCCAGGGTGGGATCATCGACAGGGAATAGGAGAACACCACCCGGTCAAGCGGCCCGTCCAGCCCGAAGCTGGCCCGAGGGTCGAACCGCTCGGCGAACCCATGGGACAGGGCGACCTTCTCGGCGAGGCCCGCGCCCGCCAGTTTGGCACGGGCGGACTTGAGCATTTCCTCCGACGCGTCCAGCCCCATGAACCGAACCTCGGGATAGCGCCGGGCCAGCAGCACCAGATTGCGCCCGGTACCGCAGCCGACCTCGCAGACCATCTCCCCGGCCCCCGCGCCCAGATCCTCGATCAGGCGGTCGCGTCCGAACAGGTAGTAGCGGCGGGTCAGATCGTAGATATGGCGCTGCACCCGGTACATGTCGTCCATGCGCCGGCGCACGAGGGCCAGGTCCTCGCTCCGGTCGCCCGATTCGGACTTCTCCTCGGTCACTCCGCTCATGCCGCCGACGGATCCATCAGCTCATAGAGGTGGAAACCGCCATAGATCGACGACCGGTCGCGCGCGCCCAAGGCCTTGCTCTCGGCTTCGTCATAGCGGAAGCGGTTGAGGATCTCGTCCGGCACCCGGCCCGGCAGGATGGTCTCCTCCCCCGCCGTCCGGAAGATCACGCGGGTTCCCGGCTTGGCGGTACGCAGAATCTCCTGCCAGAGCTCGGTCAGCAGTTGGTCGGTCATCCAGTCCTGGGCATCCAGCAGCACGTAGCGGTCGAGCGACTGATCATCCTGGGTCCGCAGGTAGTCGGTAACCGAGGTCTGCTCGAATCGGACCTTGTGCAGTTGGCTGCGCAGCAGGTCGTAATGCCGCTCTTCGAGATAGCGCGGCACGGCCACCCGCTTGTCCTTGTCGTAGCCCCGCCCGAAGGCCTGCCAGGCAAAGTAGTTGTCCTGCATCGGAAACCCGCAGGCGAGCCGCTCGAGCCGGGTCCGCATCAGCCCCGCCATGTTGCCGCCGGACGAGGCCGTCAGGGAATCGAACTGCGCCGGCGGAATGCCGAGCCCGAAATAGCTGACCGGCAACCGGCAGAGGGCCTTGAGAACCCGGGTCTCGAAAATCGGCTCGATCAGGGTTTCGAACATCCAGCGCTGCTCGTCCATATTGCGCGCGGTGAGGAGTCGGTTGGGATTCCGCCCGGTCAGCTTGGCGACGAGATGCAGCAGGCCGATGAACCGGCCCAGAACCCCATAGCGGTAGATGTTGCGCGCGAACAGGTTGATTCGCAGACCCCGGAGGCCGCGCGACATCCAATAATCCCGGGTGATCGGATCAAGCCGGGTCAGCAGATGCTTCTTGAAGGCCCGCACGTTGCCCTTCTCGTCGGCATATCCGAAGAACCGGAAGAAGCTTTCGTAGTTCGGCAAGGAGGCCAGCGCCGTGGTCTTCAGGCGCCCCAGGGCGATGTGGTGCGGGTTGAGGTCCACCGCAACGATGTTGGCCGGACTTTCCGTCAGATAATTGAACACGTTGCAGCCACCGGACGCGATCGTGAGGATGCGGCTGTCGGGCGTCAGGCGCAGGGCCTGAAGGTCGACTTCCGGATCCTCCCAGATCTGCGGGTAGACCATGCCGCGGAACATAAAGGTGAACATACGGTCGAGCAGGCCCCGCTTGCTCAAACCGTTGCTTCGCATGACCGCAGCCGACACGAGCTCGTTCTTCGACATTTCCTTGGACCTCTAAGGTTGGGCTGAACGCAGTTTAGCGGAAAGCCACCAGCGCACTGCCGACTCTTGTATGCGCAACAAAAATTTCATGGAAAAGACTAACACAACTGGCCAGTCAGCGCCCGCCCAACATCCTTGGAAAGGTCCAATTTCCGTCTGATCTGCAGCGTCACGTCAAACTCAATTATAACTTTAAAATGTGAAACCCCGGGGGCCGTGGCCTCCGGGGTTTCGGTATTCGCTGTTCGGACCAGGCATCAGGTGGGGAGAGGGGGACGTGCTCTGCGCCCGAAAGCATTTTGAAGATATGCTTTCATAATGTAATGTGCAAGAGGGTTTTTGGTTCCGAATGAAAATTATTCGCTTTGGAGGCGATACCACCGGAACAAGAATACAGTGCAGGAGGTGCCTGATGACGAAACGCGTTTTTACCCGTCGCCGCCACGCGGTCAGATCCTCAAGACGTACGGTTCGCGCAGCCGTTTGGTTGGGACTTCCGGTCGCGATCTCGGTGTATCTGTTTGAATGGATGGAGGCTCCGGGACTGCCGATCATTGGCCTCGCGGCGTTGATCGGCGTGCTGGTGATCTGGTCGCTCTCGGTCTTTCGGGCTCACGACCTGACCGGAGAATGGCGGTTTTTCTAGGAGTCGCCTGTTCCAGCACGTGTTGGCGCGGGCCTGAGTTGCATTTGGTTAACCGTTAAGCTATTTAGTTTATCGCTTAACCACATTGCATCTCGGAGACCATCCATGCGCCCTCTGCCCCATCTTCCACGCCGCAGGTTCCTGCGGATCGCCGGCGGATCCGCCATCATCCTCGCCGCCACGACCGCCGCCACCTCTGCCGGTTTCATCGCAACGCGCACCCCGGACCGGGCTCTGGCGCCTTGGAACACCGCCGGAGCGGATCCCGACCCGCGCATCCGCGCCCTCTCCCATGCGATCCTGGCGCCCAACCCGCACAACCGGCAGCCCTGGCTGGTGGATCTGTCGGAACCGGGAGCGATCGGCCTGTCCTGCGACCGCACCCGCCTGCTGCCGGAGACCGATCCGTTCGACCGGCAGATCGTGATCGGGCTGGGCTGTTTCCTGGAGGTGCTTCGTCTGGCGGCGGCAGAAGACCGTTACCAGGCCGAGATCACCCTGTTCCCCGATGGAGTTCCCGGCCCTCGTATCGACGACCGGCCGGTTGCGATCATCCGCATGCACCCGGACGAGGCCGATCCCGATCCGCTGTTCATGCAGGTGCCCCACCGGCGGTCGAACAAGGAACCCTACGACACGGCACGTCCGGTTCCGGAGGCGGATCTTGCTGCCCTGATAACCGCAGCGGAGGGTCGGTGTCGCGCCGAAGGGGCGATCGCACCGGAGAAGGTTGCCCGATTGCGGGATCTGACCTGGCGGGCACACAGGGTCGAGGCGCTGACCCCTGCGAAGATGAAGGAAAGTGTCGATCTGATGCGGTTCGGAAAGGCCGAGATCAACGCCAGTCCGGACGGCATCGACATGGGGGGCGCGTTCCTCGAGGCGCTGAACCTGATCGGGGTTCTGACCCCGGAGACGCTGATGGACCCGCAATCGGATGCGTTCTACCGGGGCCTGGAACACTATCGCGGGCTGATGCAGAGCGCGATGGGACATATCTGGCTGGTCACGCCCGACAATTCCCGCACCTCCCAGATCGCCGCCGGCGAGGCCTGGGTCCGGACCAATCTGACGGCAACGGCCCTGGGTCTGGCCATCCACCCGCTCAGCCAGGCGCTGCAGGAATATCCCGAGATGGCCGAGCTGGCCGCCGAGGCGAACCGGGAACTCGGCATCGCGGACGGCGAGCGGGTGCAAATGCTGGCCCGGCTGGGCTATGGTCCCGGCCTGCCGCCCAGCCCGCGCTGGCCCCTCGAGACCCGGATCACCCGCAGTTGAGTTCCACCACCGAGCGCCCCGACCACCTGACCCTGTTCGCGGTCTTCAACGAGATCGCGATCATTGAGCAACTGTCCCGCGCCCGGTTCGAAGAGGTTCTGCCTGACGGATTGAAAATCTCGCAGTTCGGCGTGCTGAACCATTTCGTGCGGCTGGGCGGGGAGCGGGGCCCGGCCGAACTCGCCCGGGCGTTCCAGGTGACCAAGGCCGCGATGACCAACACCCTGGGGCGTCTCGACGCCCGCGGGCTGGTGGAGATCACGCCCAATCCCAAGGACGGGCGCGGCAAACAGGTCAGGATAACGGACCAGGGGCGGGCGGTGCACGCCGCATCGATCGAGGCCTTGCGGCCATATCTCGAGCACCTCTCGGAAACCTTTCCCACCCAGCGCCTGGCCGCGGTCCTGCCGGTGCTGTCCGAGCTTCGGGCCTGTCTGGACGCGGACCGCGACCAGGACTGAGCACGCAACGGGGGTGAAGATCCTTGCCCGCCCCGTATCGGCGGCGCTACGCTCTTGCATTCGTCCGTACGCGGACCTCCCTTCTCTCTTTCCTCAGGAGGCGGCGATGCCGTTCCAAGCGAACTCTCCGGCGGCGCGTGATGCGGCGTTTTTCCTGCACCCCTACACCAACGCCCGCGCCCATGAAGAAAACGGCCCGATGATCATCGAGCGCGGCGAAGGCGTTTACGTCTACGATGACGGCGGCAAACAGTATCTGGAGGCGATGGCCGGTCTGTGGTGCGCGTCGCTCGGCTTCAACGAGGAGCGCCTGGTCAAGGCCGCGACCGACCAGATGCGCAAACTGCCCTATTACCACACCTTCGCGCACAAGGCGCATCTGCCGGGCATCGACCTGGCCGAGAAGCTGATCGCGACCGCGCCGGTGCCGATGTCGAAAGTCTTCTTCGCGGGTTCCGGCTCGGAGGCGAACGACACGGTCGTCAAGCTGGTCTGGTACTACAACAACGCCCGCGGCCGCCATGCAAAGAAAAAGTTCATCTCCCGCATCAAGGGTTATCACGGCGTCACCGTGGCCTCGGCCTCGCTGACAGGAACGCCGGTCAACCATCCGGGCTTCGATCTGCCGCTGCCGGGCTTCCTGCACACCGCGAACCCGCACTACTACCGCTACGGCCTCGAGGGTGAGAGCGAGGAGGCGTTCGCCACCCGGATGGCGGACGATCTGGAAAAGATGATCCTGGAGGAAGGCCCCGACACCGTCGCAGCCTTCATCGCCGAGCCGATCCAGGGCGCCGGCGGCGTGATCGTGCCGCCGAAGACCTATTGGGAGAAGGTCCAGGCGGTCCTGAAGAAATACGACGTGCTGCTGGTAGCCGACGAGGTGATCTGCGGCTTCGGACGGACCGGCAACTACTGGGGCAGCGAGACCTTCGGCATGAAACCGGACATCCTCAGCTGCGCCAAGGCCCTGTCCTCGAGCTACATGCCGATCTCGGCGGTCATGATCTCCGACGACGTCTATCAGCCGATCGCCAACCAGTCGAAGGATCTGGGAGTGCTGGGCCACGGCTACACCTACACCGCCCACCCGGTCTGTGCGGCGGTCGCACTGGAGACGCTGAAGATCTACGAGGAGCGGGACATCGTCGGCATGGTCCGGTCGGTCTCGCCGCTGTTCCTCGAGCGTCTGCATGCGCTGGGCGATCACCCCCTGGTCGGCGAGACCCGGGGCACCGGCCTGATCGGCGCCGTCGAGCTGGTTTCGAACAAGGAGACCAAGGAGCCGTTCGCCGCCAATCTGATGGCGGGCGTGCATTGCGCCAACTTCGCCACCAACCATGGCCTGATCGTGCGGGCCATCGGCGACAACATCGCCTTCACGCCGCCGCTCATCATCACCAACAACCAGGTCAACGAGCTGTTCGACAAGATGCAGCTGGCCCTGGACGACACGCTGGAAATGCTGAAGAAGGCGGAAGCGGCGTAAGGGTCCCGTCGAAAATCAGACAATGGAAGAGGAGCCATTTAGGCTCCTCTTTCATCTCAACCTCTCAGCCCAGCTCCTGCCTATAGGCCAGCCGCAGGTTGCCCCAGATCCGGTCGCGGACCACGATCGGGCAGTCGATCTCCTTCAGCACCTGCGTGTTGCCGCCGCCCATGTCGCGGACATAGGCCTGGACCTGATGGGGCGTGGTATTGCGGGCGGCGAGCAGGCCGGCGCGGTCGTCGAAGATCCGGCGGTTGCGGCAATTGGCCGTGTTCCAGACCGGATCGGCCGGGTTCTGGGGCTTCGAGTAGACCGTGTTGTGGGTCGGCAGGAAGGCGTTGCGGTCCACCGCCGCACAGAACACGATGCCCTCGGCCTTCTTGACGATCGGCTCCTGGATCGCCGGAAACTCGGCATCGGTCAGGGCGACAAACGGCGTCATGAACTGTTGCGGGTTGGACCCCTCAATCGGCTCATACAGTTCCCAGAACAGATCCTCCTCGGTGATCCGACGGTTGGCGACGGCGTCGGTCAGGATCCGCGACAATTGGGCGGACCCGTCCCGGCACAACTCGATCAGGGGCGCATCCGCCTCCTGGGTCCGTCGCATCACCGCCCGCACCGGCGCGAGGGCTTCCGGCTGACCGGTGTCGAAGCGTAGGTGAAGCCCCAGCCCGCCGCCGCCGATGGTCTCGACCGGCACCGAGCCGAACGCCGCCGAGTCGAGCGTGCCGTGCTGCCCGCCCACATCGTCGTTGCCGAGGCCCGGGTGAAACAGCGCCCCCATGGTGGACAGATCGACCACGTGTCCTTTGGAACTCTGGCCCTCCAGGCGCAACTGTGCCTCCAGGCCGACCGGAACCCGGGTACCGCCGAAGCCCTCGGTGCCCTCCGCGTCGCCGCTTCGGGTGGTCGCCATCATAATGGCGATCCGGCGCTGCAGATCGCCGATATCGCCGGCCAGACGGTTGGAGATCTCGCTCAACCGCTCGGAGGTCTGGGTGGATACCCGCGCCACCTCACGCACGGTGCCAAGCTGTTCGGCCACCTGCCCGGTCTCGCTGGACGCCTCGTTCGCACTTCGGGCGATCTCTCCGGTCGCGGCCCGCTGCTCCGCGGCGGACGCGGCAATGGCGCCGGACCGGGACGACAGATCCTCGATGCTGGTGACGATGCCGTTCAGGGCGCCATCGACTTCCTGGGTCGCGACGGAAATCTGCCCGGTGCGTTCGGAAACCGACAAGATGGCGTTCTCGGTATCGCTTGCCAGCGATTTCACCTCACTGGCCACCACCGCGAAGCCCCGGCCGGCCTCGCCGGCACGCGCCGCCTCGATCGTCGCGTTCAGCGCCAGCATGCGGGTCTGCCCGGCGATCCGGCGGATCAGATCGGTCACGTCCCCGATCGCCCCGGCACTCTCGTTCAGCCGCCCCATCGCCTGTTTGGCGCGGTCGACATCCTCCTTGGTGGTCGCGGCCTGATCGGAGGCTCCTTGCGCCTGATTGGTGATTTCCTGGCTGGACGCCTCCAGTTCCTCGGCGGCTCCGGCCACCGTGTTCACACTGACCCGGGTCGCGTCGGCCGAGGCGGACACCTGTTCGGTGGCCGCACTCACTTCGCCGGAGGCCGTGTCCAGCCTGAGGGCGAGCTGCGCCAGAGTATCGACCAGATGACGCACTTCCGACAGGGTGACCGTCATCTCCCGGTCCAGGCTGCCGGTCATCGCCAGCAACCGATCCCGCTCGGCAGCGCTCTCGTCGACGGTGTCCCCCTCGGAAGCCGAAACCACCTCGAAGGCTTCCCGGATCAGATGGCTGATCTCGGTCTTGCGATCGCCCGCCGACAGACGGCGGTTCTCAAAAACCTGAAAGATCGCGGTTTCAAGAGCCATCGTCTGTTCAGCATGCTTCGAGCTGATCTCGGTTGAAACCCCCGATGGTCCTGACACCACCATGCCCTCCCCGTTTGGTTAGAGACCAGTGATTTAGCAGACATTGGTTGAAAAAATCCAAGATTTCCAGCGACGGCGCGTCGGGAACGTGGCGGTATCGGTTGAGTGGAGAGCAGATCAACGCGATCCACGGTGCTTCCCTGTCCGGAAGAGCGTTGGCCGATCTGGCTCAGCCGGACCAGGCCACCCAGATCGCGCGGCGCTGGGACCGGTGTGTCGACGAGCCGATCGGCTTGAGAGCAAAGGGCCATATTTACGGGAAGCAGCACATCTACGAAGGCGAACGCGTGGTGCTCCCTCTGGCCGGCGACGATCCCGAGCAATGCTTCATCCTCGGCGTCACCGACGGCGAGTTGTCGCAATACGGCCCCCTGGACAAGGTGGAACCGGGCCACAGGAATGCGGAAACCACGTGGATACGGCTTCCGGACCCGGCCGGTTGACCCCCGGCGGGCCCCTCCGATTTACCTAGTCCGCCGCCTGCGCCCGGCTCTGAGCGACGGTCGCCTGTGCGGCCGACAACCGGGCGATCGGCACCCGGAACGGCGAGCAGCTCACATAATCGAGCCCGACGCTCTCGCAGAACTCGATCGACGCCGGGTCCCCGCCGTGCTCGCCGCAGATCCCGAGCTTGATGTCCGGTCGGACCGCCCGGCCGCGTTCGGCGGCGATCTTCACCAGTTCGCCGACGCCGACCTGATCCAGGCTGACGAACGGATCCTGCTCGACGATGCCCTGCTCCTTGTACTCGTTCAGGAAGGCACCCGCGTCATCGCGGCTGAGGCCGTAGGTGGTCTGTGTCAGATCGTTGGTGCCGAAGCTGAAGAACTCGGCCGGGCCCGCGATCTCGCCGGCCATCAGGGCGGCGCGCGGCAGCTCGATCATGGTGCCCACCAGGTACTCGAGCTGCACCCCGGTCTCGGCGATCACCTCCTTGGCGATCCGGTCGATGATCTCCTTGAGGATCTCGATCTCGCGGGCGGTGGCCGCCAGCGGAATCATGACCTCCGGCACGGGTGCGGTGCCGGTCTTGCCGACCTCGGCCGCCGCCTCGAAGATCGCGCGGGACTGCATCTCGCAGATCTCCGGGAAGGTGACCGCCAGACGGCAGCCCCGGTGCCCGAGCATCGGGTTGCTTTCCTTCAGTTCCAGCGATCGGCGCCGGACATCGTCCATGGACACCCCGGTGGCCTTCGAGACCTCCGTCATCTCCTCGTCCGAATGCGGCAGGAACTCGTGCAGCGGCGGGTCGAGCAGGCGGATGGTGACCGGCAGTCCCTCCATGATCCGGAACAGCTCGACGAAGTCGCTCCGCTGCATCGGCAGCAGCTTGTCCAGTTCCGTGCGCCGGCCCTTCTCGTTCGAGGCAAGGATCATGCCGCGCATGGCGATGATCCGCTCGCCCTCGAAGAACATGTGCTCGGTCCGGCAGAGGCCGATCCCCTCGGCGCCGAAATCGCGGGCGACCTGGGCGTCCGCCGGGGTCTCGGCATTGGCGCGCACCTTCATGCGGCGGACCTGATCGGCCCATTCCATCAGGGTCGCGAAATTGCCGCTCACCTCCGGCTGCACGGTCGGAACCTCGCCCACCATGATCTCACCGGTGCCGCCGTCGATGGTGATGTGATCGCCGACCTTCACGGTCGTTTCACCCACAAAGAAGGTGCCGTTGGCGTAGTCGACCCGGATGCTGCCCGCACCCGAGACGCAGGGCCGGCCCATGCCGCGGGCGACCACCGCCGCGTGGCTGGTCATGCCGCCGCGGGTGGTCAGGATGCCCTCGGCGGCGTGCATGCCGTGAATGTCCTCGGGGCTGGTCTCGATCCGCACCAGGATGACCCGCTGACCGTCCCGGGCGGCCGCCTCGGCGGCATCGGCGCTGAACACCACCTTGCCGCTGGCGGCACCCGGCGACGCCGGCAGGCCCTTGGCGATCACGTTGCGCTCGGCATCGGGGTCGAGGGTCGGATGCAGCAGCTGGTCCAGGCCCTGCGGCTCGATCCGGCTGATCGCCTCTTCCTTGGTGATCAGGCCTTCCTCGACCATGTCGACCGCGATCTTCAGGGCCGAATGCACGGTGCGCTTGCCGCTGCGGGTCTGCAGCATGTAGAGCTTGGCGCCCTGCACGGTGAACTCGATGTCCTGCATGTCCTTGTAGTGGCCCTCGAGCATCGCGCGCACGTCGCACAGCTGCTTGTAGACCTCGGGCATCACCTCTTCCATCGACGGCAGATCCGAGCCCTGGGCGCGCCGGGCCGCGACGGTCAGGGTCTGCGGCGTCCGGATACCGGCGACCACGTCCTCGCCCTGGGCGTTGACCAGGAACTCGCCGTAGAAGTCATTGGCCCCGTGCGACGGATCGCGGGTGAAGGCCACGCCGGTGGCGCAGTCGTCGCCCATATTGCCGAACACCATCGCCTGCACGTTCACCGCCGTGCCCCAGGCCGCCGGGATGTTGTGCAGCCGGCGATAGACCTTGGCGCGCTGGTTCATCCAGGACCCGAACACCGCGCCGACCGCGCCCCAGAGCTGGTCCATCGGATCGGTCGGGAACGGGCTGCCGAGCTCGTCCTGCACGCGGGCCTTGAACTGCTCCACCAGTGTCCGGAGATCGTCCGCTTCCAGGTCGGTATCGAGGTGTACCCCCTTCTCTTCCTTGGCAATTTCGAGCAGTTCCTCGAAATGCCCGTGGTCCACGCCCAGGACAACGTCGGAGTACATCTGGATGAAACGACGGTAGCTGTCATAGGCGAACCGCGCGTCGCCGGAGCGCTTGATCAGGCCCTCGACGGTCTGGTCGTTCAGACCCAGGTTCAGCACCGTATCCATCATGCCCGGCATCGAGGCCCGCGCGCCGGACCGCACCGAGACAAGCAGCGGGTTGGCGACGTCGCCGAATTTCATGCCGACCTCGGCCTCGACCTTGGCCAGCGCGGTCTCGACCTGGGCTTTCAGATCGTCGGGATAGGTCTCGCCGTTGTCGTAGTAATAGGTGCAGACCTCGGTGGTGACGGTGAAGCCCGGCGGCACCGGCAGGCCGATCGAGCTCATCTCCGCCAGGTTGGCGCCCTTGCCGCCCAGCAGATTCCGCATGTCGGCCCGACCGTCGGCCCGACCCTCACCAAATCCGTACACCCATTGAGTCATGTCAGTCCTACCCCTCGATTCTGGAAAAGTCGGCCACTTCCCCCATCACCGACCGCACGGCGGCCAACAGCCGCAGACGGTTGACCCGAAGATCCGGGTCGTCGGCATTCACGGTCACGCGCTCGAAGAACGCATCGATCGGCGCACGCAACCCGGCAAGGGCGGTCATCGCAGCCGAGAAATTTTCTTGCGCGACGGAAGATGTAGCGGATTCCCGCGCGATTTCCAGGGCGGCCCCGAAAGCCCGTTCCTCCGGCTCGACAAATTCGGCAGCCGAGAACCCGTCGGTGAACGGCGTGTCCGCCTTCTTCTCCTCGGCCCGCAGAATGTTGGACGCGCGCTTGAATCCGGCCAGCAGATTGGCCCCGTCTTCGGTCTCCAGAAACGCGGACAGGGCCGCGACCAGCGCCAGAAGCCGGACCAGATCGTCCTCGCCGCCACGCTCGATCACGGCGGTGATCAGATCGTGCCGAACGCCCTGCTCGCGCTGCTGGACCTTCAGGCGGTCGACGAAGAACTCCAAAAGATCCTTCGAAACCGCAAACGCTAGGTCCGGTTCAGCCTGTGGATCCTCGTTCTTTTCGAACCTTGCGACTATCAAGCTCCGGGCCGCCTTCCGAACACCGCTATCAAATCCATCGAAAGCAGCCTTGATCGCATCATCTAGGGGCAACCGCAGATCGTTTTCAGTGACCAACCGGATCACCCCCAAAGCCGCGCGGCGCAGAGCGAAGGGGTCCTTCGATCCGGTCGGGGTTTCGCCGATTGCGAAGAAGCCCACCAGCGTATCCAGCTTGTCGGCAAGCGCCACCGCCACCGAGACCGGCGCGCTCGGGCAGGCATCGCGGGGACCCAGGGGCGAGTAATGCTCCGCCACCGCGTTCGCGACTTCCGCTGCCTCACCATCATTGAGCGCGTAGTAGCGGCCCATCAGGCCCTGGAGCTCGGGGAACTCGCCGACCATGCCGGTGGTCAGGTCGGCCTTGGCGAGCCGCGCCGCCCGTTCGGCTCTCCCAGCATCGCAGCCTGGGATGAACGCCGCCAGTTCGCGCGCCAGTTTCGCCACCCGCTCCACCTTATCGGCGACGGTGCCCAGCGTGTCGTAGAACTTGACGTCATCCAGCGCCGGAATCCGGCTTTCGAGCGTCCGCGCCTTGTCCTGGTCCCAGAAGAACTTGGCGTCGGACAGGCGCGCGCGCAGCACCTTCTCGTTGCCAGCAATGATGTTGGCGTCGCGCTTGGGGTCGTGGGCCATGTTGGCAACCACCACGAACCGGTCTGCCAGGGTCCCATCGGGGTTTTCGAGCGCGAAATACTTCTGGTGGCTGCGCATCGAGGTGACCAGCACCTCCGGCGGCACCTCCATGAACTCGGCGTCGATGGTGCCGATCAGCGGCACTGGCCATTCGACCAGTCCGCAGACCTCCTCCAGCAGACCCGGATCGTCCTTCAGGGTCAGCCTTGCCGTGGCCGCCAACTGGTTCGCCTCATTCGAGATGATCCGCTTCCGCTCCTCCCGGTCCAGAACCACATAGGCATTGGACAGCTTGGCGCGATAATCCTTGAACCCGGTGACCGCGAACGGCTCGGGTGCCAGGAAGCGGTGGCCCCTGGTGGTGTCGGTGAAGGGAAGTTTCCAATCTCCCAGATCCATCTCGCCATCCAGCACCTTGCCGTCGAACAGCGCCAGCACGTGGTGCAGCGGCCGGACCCAGCGGAAGCTGTTCTTGGCCCAGCGCATGGATTTCGGCCAGGGCAGCTCGCGGATCGCCTCGACCACAATCTCGGACAGCACGGCGCGGGCATCGCGGCCGGTGGTCTCGATCACCGCGAACAGGAAGGTGCCCTTCGGGGTCTCCCGCTGCTCGCACTGCTCCAGGGTCAGCCCGGTCGAGCCGAGAAACCCCTGGATCGCCTTTTCCGGCGCATCGGCCTTGGGACCCCGGCGCTCATCCTTCACGTCCGGCTGCTTCTCCGGCACGCCGTCGACCACCAGCGCCAGCCGGCGCGGGGTGACGAAGGCCTCGGCCCGCTCGAAGGCCAGTCCCGACGCCGCCAGCTTGTCGGAGACCAATTTTTTGAGATCGGCGGCCGCACGCGCCTGCATGCGGGCCGGAATCTCCTCGCTGAACAGCTCAATCAGAAGCTCAGGCATTGTCCAGACGCTCCTGCCGTGTCTTGTCCCAGTCGGCCTTCCAGGCGGCGCTCGCCTCGACCCATTTCTCGCAGCAGGCCTTCGCCAGGGTCCGGACCCGGCCGATATAGGCCTGGCGCTCGGTCACGCTGATCACCCCGCGCGCGTCCAGCAGATTGAACAGGTGGCTGGCCTTCATGCACTTGTCGTAGGCTGGCAGCGGCATCGGCTTGGCGGCGTCCAGCAGGGCCATGCATTCCCGCTCGGCGTCCTTGAAATGCTGCAACAGGGTGTCTGTCTCGGCGAACTCGAAGTTGAAGGTGGAGAATTCCAGCTCCGACTGTTTGAAGACATCGCCGTAGAACTTGCCGCCCCGGTCCTTCGGAACCCCGTCCCAGTCCAGAAAATAGACATCGTCCACGTCCTGGATGTACATGGCCAGCCGTTCCAGCCCGTAGGTCAACTCCAGGCTGACCGGCGCGCAGTCTATGCCGCCGACCTGCTGGAAATAGGTGTACTGCGAGACTTCCATGCCGTCGCACCAGACCTCCCAGCCCAGGCCCCATGCGCCCAGGGTGGGGCTCTCCCAGTCGTCCTCGACAAAGCGGATATCGTGTTCCATCGGGTCCAGCCCGATGGCGCGGAGCGAGCCGAGATAAAGCTCCTGGCTGTCGACCGGCGACGGCTTCATCAGCGCCTGAAACTGGTAGTAATGCTGCAACCGGTTCGGATTCTCGCCGTAGCGCCCGTCGGTTGGCCGCCGCGAGGGTTGCACATAGGCGGTGTTCCAGACCTCGTCCGGGCCCAGCGAGCGCAGGGTGGTCGCGGGATGAAAGGTTCCGGCGCCGACCTCAAGGTCGTAGGGCTGCAGCACCATGCAGCCCTTGTCGGCCCAATAGCGTTGCAGAGTCAGGATCAGCGACTGGAAATCCCGTCCGGGGGCGGCCAATCCGGCCCCGTCCGTGCTGCGTGGATGGCCATCCGGCATGGCGTTCAAACCTCGATCTATCGGCCCAATTTCGCGGGTGCGAGAAACTAGACGGCGCGCGGAGCATAATCAAGCGGCGCAGTGGCCCGAGGGCAAAGCCGGACACAACTGAGCTATGTCAGTGCGGGTCCCGTTGGCGGCCAATAATGTCACTTCCACGAGACATCACTTTTGAGGATCGACCCATGGACGGCAATCTGCACCACGACATCGGCACCGAATTTCCCGAGATGAAGGACAGGATTCACATCCTGAAGGCCGAGAGCGCCCACTTCGCCAAGCTCTATGAAGCCTATGAAGAGGCCGACAAGGCAGTGGTCCGGGTCGAGCAGGAGATCGAACCCACCACCGACGAACACGCCGAGGAACTGAAGAAGCGCCGCGCCAAACTGAAGGACGAGATCTTCACGATGCTGCGGGCGATGTGAGGGCTGAGCGGCGGTCTATCGGTTGAGCATCCTCAGACATTTGTCGGGGTGAGCCTTTCGAACGGCGCTCAAAGGCCCGCATTACCGCCCCCGCCGTCTCCCGCGCCCCTTCCCGCCCTTCTCCGGCGGCCGACCGCTGGGGGGCTGGATCATGGTTTTGAGGCGCACCACCGCGCCCTTGGGCAGCGGTTTGCCGTCCAGGGTCATGCCCAGGTCGGCGGCTTCCAGGCGCTTGATCTCGTCGCGCAGGCGGGCGGCCTCCTCGAATTCCAGATCGGCGGCCGCGGTCTTCATGCGCTGTTCCAGATCGGCGATGATCTCCTTGATCGGCTTGTCGACCAGTTCGCCCTCGCCGGCCCCGGTCTCGACCGTGACGTGGTCGCCGCGCTCGTAGACGCTCTCCAGAATGTCGCCGATGTTCTTCCGGATGCTCTCCGGGGTGATGCCGTGGAGCTTGTTGTATTCGACCTGCCGCGCCCGGCGACGTTCGGTCTCGCCGATCGCGTACTCCAGGCTGTTGGTGATCCGGTCGGCGTAGAGCAGCACCCGGCCGTCCACGTTCCGCGCCGCCCGGCCGATGGTCTGCACCAGCGAGGTCTTGGAGCGCAGATAGCCCTCCTTGTCCGCGTCCAGGATCGCGACCAGCGCGCATTCCGGGATATCCAGCCCCTCGCGCAGCAGGTTGATGCCGATCAGCACGTCGAACACGCCCAGCCGCAGATCCCGGATGATCTCGATCCGCTCCAGCGTGTCCACGTCGGAATGGATGTAGCGGACCTTGATCCCGGCCTCGTTCATGTATTCGGTCAGCGCCTCGGCCATCTTCTTGGTCAGCACGGTGATCAGCACCCGCTGCCCCTTGGCCGCCGCCTCCTGGCATTCGGCGATCACGTCATCGACCTGGTTCTTGGTCGGCCGCACGATGCATTCCGGGTCAATCAGGCCGGTCGGCCGCACCAGCTGCTCGGTGAAGACGCCGCCGGTGCGCTCCATCTCCCAGGGTCCCGGCGTCGCCGAGACGAACAGGGTCTGGGGCCGCATGTCCTCCCATTCCTCGAACTTGAGGGGACGGTTGTCGAGGCAGGATGGCAGCCGGAACCCGTATTCCGAGAGGGTGTATTTGCGCGCGTAGTCTCCCTTGTACATGCCGCCGATCTGGGGAACCGTCACGTGGCTCTCGTCGACGATCAGCATGGCGTTCTCGGGCAGGTATTCGAACAGGGTCGGCGGCGGCTCGCCCGGCGCGCGGCCCGAGAGATAGCGGGAGTAGTTCTCGATCCCCGCGCAGGCGCCGGTGGCCTCCATCATCTCAAGATCGAACATGGTCCGCTGCTCCAGGCGCTGCGCCTCCAGCAGCTTCCCGGCCCGGTTCATCTCGTCCAGCCGGCCCTTAAGCTCCTCCTTGATGTAGCGTCCGGCCTGCTGCAGCGTCGGCTTCGGCGTCACGTAGTGCGAGTTCGCGAACACCCGGATCTGCTCCAGCGTCTCGGTCTTCTGACCGGTCAGCGGGTCGAACTCCTGGATCGACTCCAGCTCGTCGCCGAACAGGGTCAGCCGCCAGGCGCGATCCTCCAGGTGGGCGGGGAAGATCTCGACGCTGTCGCCGCGCACCCGGAAGGTGCCGCGGTGGAAGCTGGCGTCGTTGCGCTTGTACTGGAGTTCGATCAGCCGCCGCATGACCTGATTCCGATCGATCGTGTCGCCGACCTTCAGCTTGACGATCATGTTGCCGTAGGTCTCGACCGCGCCGATACCGTAGATGCAGGAGACCGAGGCGACGATGATCACGTCTTCCCGCTCCAGCAGCGCCCGGGTGGCCGAGTGGCGCATCCGGTCGATCTGCTCGTTGATGGTGGCTTCCTTCTCGACGAAGGTGTCGGTCCGCGGGACGTAGGCCTCGGGCTGGTAGTAGTCGTAGTAGGAGACGAAATACTCGACCGCGTTGTGCGGAAAGAAGCTCTTCATTTCGCCGTAGAGCTGGGCGGCCAGGGTCTTGTTCGGCGCCAGGATCAGGGTCGGGCGCTGCATCTCCTGAATCACATGGGCGACGGTGAAGGTCTTTCCCGAACCGGTGACGCCCAGCAGCACCTGATCCATCTCGTCGTTCTTGACTCCGTTGATCAGCTCCGCGATCGCCTGCGGCTGATCGCCCGCCGGCTCAAACTCGCAGACGACCTGAAACGGCTTGCCCGCATCCTGCGGCGCCACGTCGGATTTCAAATCCGGCGGCGTGGCTCCGACCAGGGCCTCGATCAGGGCAGATTCACGATTTGCGACTTGGATGCTCATAGGGGGAAGATAGGGCGTGAGGAGTATAAGGGAAAGGTGGGACGATCTTGCTTAACGGCTTGTCCAAGTCATCAACCGACGGCACTCTGGACCGATGACTCAAACCAACGGTTTTTTCATCGTCGATCCGGACGGCCATGGCGAGTTCCGGGTCTGGAGATATGTCTTCGGCTTGATGATCCTGTTCGTCACCGCCGTGTACCTGGATTCCTGGGCGACCTACCAGGACTGGTTGGCGAATCCGGATCTGAACGCTGAGAACGCCGATCCTTTCGTCTTCAGCTGGTCGGTCAGCGCCGCGGCTACGCTGTTCTACATCGCGGTCGCGCTGCTCCTGTTCTTCCTGGTCAGACGGTCGGTCGTCGCCTTCGCGGTCCTGTTCTCCTCCGCCTATGTCTTCTTCGGCGACAGCGCTTACACGATCATCTGGGACATCGTTGAGCCACTCGATGATGTCGCAGTCGAGGTCGGGCTGATCCAGGCGATCGCACGGATCGATCCGATGGAAAACCACAATTTTTTCCTGCAGAGCCCGATATTCCTATTGCAGGGCGCATTGATCGCGGTGGGCGTGGCGGCGATCGGATACCGGCGTCGACCCCAGGACTTGAAGTAGCCCGGCACCTTCTGTCCCGGCCGCAAAGCGACCCACAGGACCGCGACAGATCGGCTACGCCATCCCGCAACAGCCGTCAGATCTTCGCGAACTTGGTCAGCGCTTCCTTGAAGGTCAGACCCTTGTCCATCTCCCGCATCGCCTGCGCGTCATCGACGGCGAAGCGTTCCGACATTTCGACCAGCTGCTCGAGTTTCTCGACCGGCAGCACGCAGATGCCGGAGCCGTCGGCGACGATCCAGTCGCCGGGGCGGATCACCACGCCCTCGATCACGACAGGCTCGCCGATCGCCTCGACCTTGATGCGGGTCTTGCCAGGGGTCGGCACCATGTGCCGGGCGTAGAGCGGGAACTGGAACTCCTGCTGTTCTTCCCAGTCGCGCACCCCGCCGTCGACCAGCAGCCCGCCGATGCCCTTGAGCTTGGCGGCATAGCTGGCCATTCCGCCCCAAGTGGAGACCGGTGCCCCGCCATTTTCGACCACGATCACATCGCCGGGACCGGCTGTCTCGATCATATGGCCAACCTTGAAGTCGGACACCGGAAAGCTGCCTTTGGCGGCTGTCCGTTCGCGCACCGTGACAGCCGGACCGATGGCCTTGATGCCGGGGACGATCGCCCGCAACCCGGTGATGACCCCGTGTATGTCGAGATCGTCGAGTGCGTTCGCCAGCGTGCTGGTTCCGATTGCGCTCAGCTTCGCACGCAGGGCGTCGGGAGGGGTGGTCATGGTGGCGGCTCCGAATGGGTTAGACCGCCGATGTTATCCGGCTTGGCCGAAGACCACCACGCCCACAGTCATATCCGGTGTCTCGCGATCGTTGGCGAGCGGGCAATGCACGCTGTTGTAGTAGTGCCAGGACTGATCGACCGCCCACACCACCCTCCCCGACCGAAACACAGGGCCACCCGTCACCAGGGGCCGGCGAAAACTGTCCAGCACACTGTCGAGCGCCCGGTCGAACGAGCACTCGGTGACCAGCCTGCCGGTCAGATCCCGGCGCAGGAACTCGGTGATATGGGTTCCGATCAAGCGATAGCGGAAGTCCTGTCCGCCGTCGATCACATCCATCAGGATCACATGGCCGAACCACGGCCTGAACTCCAAGACGTCGAAATCGGCCCGCGACGGCAAGCCCTCCCCGGATCGTTTGGAGATCCAGAAATCCCGGAAAGAGCGGACCATCGGATCCGGGCTTTCCGTCACCACATCGTCATGCACCATCCCCGGTCCAATGTTTTGTCCGCAAGCTCCGAGGCTGGACCGGATCTCCGCCCGATCAAACCCGTGGCCAAGATATCGCAATGCCACGGGACGCGCAGCCATCAACTGAATAACCAGCCACCTCTCCGGAAGACGTTCGCGCTACGAAGACCGCACGCGGGTCAGGAAGCTGTCGACTTCCCGCTCAAGGGTATCGACGGAGTCCGAAAGCGTGCCGCACATCTGAAGCACGTCGCCGGCATCCTGGCCGGTTTTCACCGTCGCATTGCTGACCTCGGAGATCGCATTGGTCACCTGTTGCGTGCCCTGCGCCGCTTCCTGAGTGTTGCGGGCGATCTCTTGGGTCGTCGCCCCCTGCTCCTCCACCGCGCTGGCAACGGCGGCGTTCAGCTCATCCAGCTGGGCCACCGCCGACCCGATCCCTCCGATCGCGAGCACGACCTCGTCGCTCGCGGCTTGCACCTGTTCGATCTGTACACGGATGTCATCGGTCGCCTTGGCGGTTTGGCTGGCAAGCGATTTGACTTCGTTGGCCACGACCGCGAACCCCTTGCCGGCCTCTCCCGCACGTGCCGCCTCGATCGTGGCGTTCAGCGCGAGCAGGTTGGTCTGGGCCGCGATGTCTTGAATCAGGGTGATGACATCCCCGATCCGAGCGGCCGTCTCCGCCAAGGCCTTCACTTGGGCGTCACCGCGGCTGGTTTCGTCACTTGCCTGCTTCGCCATCGTGGCGGCCTGGCCAACCTGACGGCCGATCTCATGGACGGTGGCGGCGAGTTCCTCAGCGGCTGCGGAGACCGCCTGGACGTTGGCGCTCGATTGCTCCGACGATCCCGCGCATTCCGTCGCGCGCGTGCCGGCATCGTTGGAGGCGGTCTTCATATTTTCTGCACGGGTCCGGACATCCTGGGCGAAGGAGATCAGTTGCCGGACCACGCCTCCAACCGAGCCTTCGAAATGATCCGCCAACTCGGTCATCGCTCGACGCTTCTCCTGCTCGGCCTTCTGTGTCCGCTGCTCCTCTTCCGCCTCCAGCCGGTTCACCCGCTCAGCGTTCTCCTTGAACACCTGGACGGCGCGCGCCATGTCGGCGATCTCGTCGGACCGGTCCAAACCCGGGACCTCGACCGAGAGATCGTTATCGGCCAAGCTTTGCATTGCTGTGGTCATTGAACCGATCGGCCGGACGAGGCTGCGCGCCAGAAGCACCGCGATACCGATCGCCAGCAGCACTGCCACCAATGTCCCAGTAATCAGCATTGCCCGGGCAAGATCCCCGTCGGCCTCTCTGCTGTCGCCGAAGCTCTCGATCCGCGCCGCCGTTTCCGTCAGGACGACACTCGATGCTTCTTCCATGTCGACGGCCGCCTGTTTCTTGCTGAACATCGCCGCGATGCTCTCGCCGAAAGCGGCCTCGTAATTGTCCGCGGCCGTGCGGAGGCCGGCCAGGCTTTCTTCCGCCTGAGTATCGTCAACGAGGGCCTCGAGGCCGACGATCGTGGCGTTCAAAACCACCAGTCGATCGTTCACAGCCTGAACGAATTCGGGGGCGGCCTGACTTTGTTCCACATCCTTCTGGGCAATCTGGAGCGACCGGACCTGTGCGACCAGTTCGGTTGCAAGACTCATGGTCTCCATGGCCGTCTCGACCGACTGCTGCGCCCTCTCGCCCTGAATACGAGCCTCGTCGTAGGCCTTAACCTCACGGTCACCGATCACGCTTGCGAAGGTATCGATCTGGCGAGCGGATTTTCTCAGTTCCTCCATCGCCGTGGTGGCATCGGCGGAAAACCGGGGCGCTTCGGTCAGGTTCTCGAAGGTCTTGCGATACGTACCGACACTCTTCGCCAACTTGGTGATCGCGGCGGCTTGGGAATCCGAGCTCGACATTCTCTTAAGAGACAGCACCGAGAGGAACATTTTTTTGATCGACTCCCGAGCCACGTCGGCGTCGTCGGTACTCAAGGTGACCCGGTACTGGGCCTCATCGCGCTGAGCCCGAAGCGAGGTACCGACCATCTCATCAGCGGCGATCGAGGTCGCCATCCGCTCCTGCTGGACAATAGAAGCCTGTTCCCGCGCACCACGCATATCGACCAGTCGCTCCGACGCCAGATTCCGGATACGGCTTGCCGCAGTCTCCAAACGATTGGCGCTGTCGTTCATATTTTCGGATTGGGTGCTACTAGCATCGGAGAGATCGACATAGCCTTTGAATGCCGCGTCAAAATCAGCGATTGCCTTGACAATGCCTTCGGCGCCGACCGCCTGGGCCTTCTCCAGCCCGGCTGTCAATGAGACGAAGACGGACTCGACGGCATCGGGAGCACCGGCCACTTGGTACTCGGCAACCTTCAACCGCGCCGACGTGACGTCATCGGCGATCATCCGCATGGCCTCCGCCTGATCGACCGACGCCGCATAGCGATCCAAGGCCCACCAACCGGCGCCACCAAGCAATCCCGTCACAACGACAATGGCGGCATATCCCGCTCCGATCCTTGCACCAATCCGCACGGCGTTCTCCCCCTCAAAATTCTATAAAGCTCACCCGTAATAGAGCAGAAATTCCTTAATGAATCGTTGCTGGGACAATTGAGCCAAAAACAGAAAAAAAACGCTCTGCATTCAAAGCAAGAGCGTTTGGTAACTAAATGTAAACTCACAGGCAGCATTTTAGCGCGACGGGCCCAGCCAGTACGGGGGGCTAAGCAGCAGTTTGCTTATGAAAGGGAGAGCAAAATGGATGGAGTTGCCTGGAAGATGAAAGCGTCGGGATTGAAACTGGCAGGCCTCTTGGTTGCCGGTGCAATCGCCGGGTCGGTCTTTACGACCTCCGCATACGCCAATGAATTCGCCCCGCAGATCGAGACCGTCTTCAAAGAACAGGTCAAGAGCTGGCTGTCCGATCCGGCTGTCGTCGATGCCATCAAGGCTCAGAACGCCACCACTGCAAGCTACGATGACGCCAAGATCGAGGAGCTCGACCAGACATGGCGGGCCGAGGCGAAGGCCGGCGGCGGCGACCTGGTTAGCGCAACGCTCGGCAATGCGCTGTCCGCGTTCCTGAAGGGCAAGAAGGACGCCTCCGGCGACATCTTCTCCGAGATATTCGTGATGGATGCGAAGGGCCTCAATGTCGGCCAGAGCGACGTGACCTCGGATTACATGCAGGGCGACGAAGGCAAGTTCCAGAAGACCTTCGGCGTCGGCCCCGACGCCATGTTCATCGACGAGGTCGAATTCGACGACAGCTCGCAAACCTTCCAGAGCCAGGTCAGCCATACCATCGTCGATCCGGCGGACGGCAAAGCGATCGGCGCGATCACCCTGGGCGTGAACGTCGAAAATCTTCCCTGATTTCAACCCGGTTGCGACAGCAACTTCAGGCTCGCCGGTCGCACCGGCGGGCCTGACCTACGTCTGATCAGCGACTTTTGTCTCCGGGTCCGACACCGCGTCGATCCCATCCACGTGCCGGAGCGCCCGGATCAGCTCCTCGACCTGCTCCGCCTCCACACCACTGCGCCTCAGCACGGCGCCGCCGAGCTGCAGACTGGCCTCCAGAGTTTCGAGGACGGTGCCGTCGACCCCAAGCTCGTCGAGACGCCGCGCATGGATCGGGTCGCGCGCCCGGGCGAAGATCGGCAGATGCGGAAGCCTGCGGCGCAGATGGCCGACCGTCCGATCCACCGCCTGGCCGTGGGTGCTCATGGTCACCACCACCGCCCGTGCCTTCTCGCCGCCGAGCAGGTGCAGCACATCCGGGCGCTCCGCATTGCCGAAATAGACGGCCAGCCCATCGCGGCGTCCGTCACGCACCCGCTGGACGTCGGTGTCGACCGCGATGTACCGCACGAGCTTGGCGTCGAGCAGGCGCGCCACCGTGCGGCCGACCCGCCCGAAGCCGGCGATGATTACGTGGCCCTCCAGCTCCGCGATCTCCTCGGGCCGGTTCGGCGGCGCGATGTCGCCATGCCGTTCGAACTGACCGGCGAGATGGCTGACACCCCAGATAATTGCCGGTGTCACAGTCATGCTGAGAGCGACGACCAGGAACAGAAGATCCGCGGTCTCGCTGGAAAGAACGGCCACCGCCGTGGCCGCCCCGAAAATCACGAACGCGAACTCGCCACCCTGCGCCAGCAGGGCCGCCGACTTCAGCGCCGCCGCCATCGGCAGCCGCATCGCCAGCCCCACTCCCAGCGTCACCGCAAACTTGATCGCGATCAGCCCGCCCAGGCAGGCGAACACCAGACCCACATCGCTGAACGCCAGGCCGAGATCGATCGACATGCCAACGGTCATGAAGAACAGACCGAGAAGAATGCCGCGAAACGGCTCGATGTCGGCTTCGACCTGATGTCGGAATTCGCTTTCCGACAGCAGCAGTCCCGCAAGAAACGCCCCCAGCGCCATCGACAGGCCGACCAACTGGGTCGCCCAGCCGATTCCCAGCACCACCAGCAGCGTCATGGCGGTGAACAGCTCCGGCGCTCCAGCGGCGGCGATGACCCGATAGAGCGGCCGCAGCAGAAGCTGTCCTGCGACCACGATCACGGTCAGCGCCACCGCCGCCTTCAGAACCGTGAAGAGCAGGGCCAGCGCCATGCTCTCTCCGCTCCCTCCCGCCCCGATCAGCGGCACGATCACCAGGATCGGAACCACGGCCAGATCCTGAAACAGCAATGTCGAGAACACCGCCCTGCCGTGCCGGGTCGACAGCTCCCCGCGCTCGGTCATCAATTGCAGGACGAACGCGGTCGACGACAGGGCAAGGGCCGCTCCAATGACCACGGCCGCTCCGAACGGCTGCCCCGCCCACATCGAAACGATGATCAGCGCCAGCGCCGTCACGGCCACCTGCCCGGTGCCCATCCCGAAGACCAGGCGGCGCATCACCTTCAAGCGTTCGAAGGACAGCTCGAGCCCGATCGCGAACAGGAGAAACACCACCCCGATATCCGCCAACTCCCGGACCTGGCTCACGTCGTCGATCATGTGGAAGCCCGATGGCCCGATCATGGCTCCAGCGGCGAGATAGCCCAGGACCAGGCTGAACCGGAGACGCTTGATGAGCGGGGCGAACAAGACAGCCGCCGCCAGAAAGACCAATGCGTCCCCGACCTGTGCGCCATGATGAGCGGTGGAACTGTCGAAAACGTTCAGCAGAAAATCCAAACCTTCGCTCCGCAATGATAGATCCGACCGCTTCAAATCCTCGCGCACTCAAGTGCAAACCTTACCGGACCAACTTGCGTAACGCCAATCGCACCACATCTTTGCGGGGGATCGCGCATTGAAATTGCCTCAAGAATCCCCACAACTGCTAAAGACGTAACTAACGTCGAGAGACCGTATCGCATGCCCGTCCTTCTCTGTTGCCGCCCAACGCAAGATCCGAACGGCTTGTCCTTTCCTTGCGGGCGGCGAAGACGTCAGCAGAATGATCGTCCGAGTGTCATACAATGATGGCGGCCGGAGCCATTCTGGCCGGCCTGATTCTGCTCCTGCTCGGCGCGGAGGTGATGATCCGCGGCGCGGTCGCTCTGGCGCGCCGGCTTTCCATCTCCCCGCATGTGATCGGGCTGACCGTTATCGCCTTCGGAACCTCGGCCCCTGAGCTGTTCGTCAGCTTGAAGGCGGCTCTTTATGGTGCGCCCGGAATCGCGATCGGCAATGTTATCGGATCGAACATCGCGAACATTCTGCTGATGATCGGCACCGTCGGGGTCATCACGCCCTTTGTGTGCAGAGGCGCACCGTTGAAGCGAGACGGGTCCATCCTGCTGATCGGGACACTTATATTTGTCGGTGTCGGCCTGAACGGCGTTATCGAGCGGTGGCATGGCATCGTCATGCTGGTGCTGCTGGTCAGCTATCTTGTCTACTGCTACTTCGACGAACGCCGGGGCAACGGCGATGTCAGCGTCCACGCCAAAGAAGTCGAGGAGTTCGATCAGGTCCCTGAGAATGTCTGGAAGGCGGTCGGATTTACCCTCGGCGGACTGGCCGCGGTCCTGATCGGAGCGCAGTTCCTGGTCGATGGCGCCATTGAAGTCGCTGAGTACGCCGGGATTTCCCAGACGGTGATTGGAATAACCGTGGTCGCGGTCGGCACTTCTCTACCGGAGTTGGCGACAACTGTGATTGCCGCCATGCGGAAACACTCGGACGTGGCGCTCGGCAACATCATCGGCTCGAACATATTCAATACACTCGGGATTTTGGGCACCGTATCCATCGTGACGCCGCTTTCGATTCCTCCGGAAGTCATGTCGCTCGATCTTTGGTTCATGGTCGGGGTCACCGTGTTGTTCGTCGGTTTGGCGCTTCGACTTCCAGCCTTCAGCCGACCTTGGGCCGTGATTTTCTTCCTGGCCTACGCGACCTTCATCACAAACCAGTTCTATCCGCTTCAGAACTTGGCGATCGCAACCAGTTGAGCGCACCAGCGATGTCAGAATCCGGGTATGCAGTACCGACCTCCCAACGGACCCCGAACGCGGTTCCGCGCACGGCGTTTGTGACCGGCGCCAGCAAGCGGGTCGGGCGAGCCATCGCGCTGAAACTGGCTCATGCCGGTTGGAATATAGCCGTTCACTACGGCCGCTCCATCGATGAAGCCGAGGAAGTCGCGGACCTGGCCCGTAAGGCGGGCGTTCAGGCAGCCACCTTGCAGGGCGATCTTACGATTGAGGACCAGGTCACGCCGCTGATCGACCTGGCGACCGCCGCACTCGGGCCGGTCGGCCTTTTGGTCAACAATGCCTCCATCTTCGAGCCGGACCGCCTTCACTCGGTTTCGCGCGCTTCCTGGGACAAGCACATGGAGGCCAACCTTCGCGCTCCGGTGGTCCTGATGCAGAGCTTTGCGCGTGCCTTGCCAGCGGAGTCGGACGGCGTGATCGTAAACATCCTGGACCAGAGGGTGCGTAATCCGACCGAGGACTTCCTCTCCTATACCCTCACGAAGAACGCCCTCTGGGGGCTGACCCGCAGCCTGGCGCTGGATCTGGCGCCCCGCATTCGGGTGAACGGCATCGGTCCCGGACCGATTCTGCCCAGTGTCCATCAGAGCACAGAACTCTTCGAGAGACAGGCCGCATCGACCCCCCTTCAGCATGGGTCGGATCCCGACGAAATCGCCGACGGCGTGTTGTATCTCTCGACCGCAAAGTCCGTTACCGGACAGATGATCGCCGTCGATGGCGGACAGCATCTGTGGTGGGCCCCGCCGGGCCAGGATACTCCAGGCGACAGCTGATAAACCCTTCGATTTCTTACGAATGTTTTGGTTCGTTCCACTGGGGCATCAACCATGCGAATTCTGTCCGAACCGTTGAATTGTGCACAGCCGCCAGCGCTGCCGAATGCCGTAAAGGTATTGTCAAGGAAGTTTCTTCTTACTGACCCATGAGATTGGCATTAAGATTGAAAATCCAATTTATTCAAATACTTATAAATAATGCATAAAAATTAGCCATAGCGTTTCAAATCAAGGGATGCCGCCGATCCCGCCTGCCTCCCACAGTTTTATACACTGGGTTTTCCACAGCAATGGTGGATTACCGAATACCCTGTTTCACAGCGCGGACTTCGGCCTGACTGGACCCGGAAAAAGCAGAGTGAGATCAAGACTCCGCGCGCTTCCGCCGGACAAACTGGTTGAGAACCTCCACCAGGACCGAGAAGCCGATGGCCGCATAAAGGTAGCCGCGATCAATGTGGAACTGCATGGCATCGGCCACCAAGGCCACGCCGATCAGCATCAGAAAGGACAGGGCCAGCATTTTTGCGGTCGGATGCTTGTGGATGAAGTCGGCGATCGGCCCGGACGCTGCCATCATCACGCATATTGAAACGACCACGGCCGCGATCATGACCTCCACGTGTTGGACCATCCCGATAGCTGTCAGGATCGAGTCCACGCTGAACACCAGGTCCAGGGCCATGATCTGTGCGATCACCGATACCATGCCGACCTGCGCCACCCCGCTTGCAACACCTGAGGGCCCGTGTTCGCCACCCTCGACCATGTTGTGGATTTCGAGCGTCGCCTTGGCCAGAAGAAAGGCTCCGCCCGCGAACAGGATGATATCCCTCCAGGACACACCGTGATCGTACACGCTGAAGGCAACCGCGGTGAGCCCGATCAACCAGGTGATCGCGAACAACAGGCCGATCCGCATGACCAATGCGCCGACCAAACCGATCGTCCGACCGAAGGCTCGGCGCTCCTCCGGCAGCTTGTTGGCGATGATCGACACGAAAATCACGTTGTCGATGCCAAGCACGATCTCCATCAGTGTCAGGGTCAGAAAACTGACCCAGATCGTCGGCTCCATAAGCAGGTCCAAAACGGACTCCCGTTGCGGTCGATTTGCGCAGCCTGGGTAGATGGGGCGTCAGGTCGGGTTTCGGAAGCCGTACCGATTGGCATACTCCGTTTCGAACGCGTCCAGGGCGTCGGAGTGGGACAGGGTCAGGTCGATATCGTCCAACCCTTTCATCAGACATTCCCTGCGGAACGGGTCGATCTCGAAGGGCACGGCGTCCTCATTCGCGATCCGAAGGGTCTGGGCGGCTAGATCGATGGTCAGCGGCGACTCGGGATCTGCCTCGGCGACCTCCCAGATCCGCTCGATCACGTCCCGCGCGACCGCCACGGTCAAAAGTCCGTTCTTGGCCGCGTTCGAGGCGAAGATATCTCCGAAGCTGGGTGCCAGCACCACCTTAATCCCCTGATCGACCAGGGCGTAGACCGCCCCTTCCCGGCTTGACCCGCCGCCGAAATTGCGATCCGCCACCAGGATCGGCGCCGTCGCATAGGCCGGCTTGTTCAGCACGAACTCCGGGTCCGGGTCGCCATGCGCGTCCCGACGCAGGTCATGGAATAGAAAATGCTCATAGCCCGCGCTCCGGGGCTTGCGGAGATAGCGGCCGGGAAGAATCTGGTCGGTGTCCACATTGGCCAGGCGCAGTGGAACCACCGGGGCCGAAAGGGTGGTGAAGGGCTTCATCGGACGTCTCCCAGTCGGCGCACATCGGTGATGTGCCCGGTCACCGCCGCCGCCGCCGCCATCGCCGGGCTCATCAGATGGGTGCGGCTTCCGGGCCCCTGCCGGCCTCGGAAATTCCGGTTGGTCGTCGACGCGCAGCGCTCGCCCGGCGGCACCATATCGCCATTGGTGGCGGCGCACATGGAGCAGCCGCTTTCAAGCCATTCCGCACCGGACGCGGTGAAGACCCGGTCCAGCCCCTCGTCCTCGGCCTGGCGCTTCACGGCACTGGATCCGGGAACGATCATGGTCGGGATCACCGTCGTCCTGCCGTCCAGCACCCGTGCCGCCGACCGCAGGTCCTCGATTCGCGCGTTGGTGCAGGACCCGATGAACACGCGGTCAATGCGAATGTCCGACAGCGCCTGCCCGGCGGCCAACCCCATATAGTCGAGCGCGGCTTCCCACGCCGCCGCCCGCCCGGGATCGCCGGCCTGCGCCGGGTCCGGCACCGTTCCGGTCACCGGCTCGGCGTGTTCGGGAGAGACGCCCCAGGTGACGGTCGGCGCAATCGACGCCCCATCAATACGCACCTCCCGGTCGAACTCGGCGCCCGCGTCTGTTTTCAACGTCTGCCATTGAGCAACGGCAGCGTCCCAGGCCTGGCCTTGCGGCACGGCGGGTCGGCCCTTGAGCCACCCGATCGTGGTCTCATCCGGAGCGATCATGCCGGCCCGGCCGCCCGCCTCGATCGACATGTTGCAGACCGTCATCCGCGCCTCCATGGACAGCTCGGTGATGGCCGATCCGGCATATTCGATCACGTGACCCGCCGCACCATCGGCGCCGACCTCAGCAATGATCGCAAGGATCAGATCTTTCGCCGTCACGCCCGGCCCCAAGCTCCCGTCGACAGTGATCCGGAGGGTCTTCGCCGGTTTCTGCCACAGGGTCTGGGTCGCCAGCACATGGGCCACCTCGGAGGCGCCGATGCCGAAGGCGAGGCAGCCGAAGGCCCCATGGGTCGAGGTATGGCTGTCGCCGCAGACGATCAGCAGACCGGGCTGGGTCAGGCCCTGCTCCGGGCCGACCACATGCACGATGCCCTGATCCGGATCGTCCAGCCCGAACAACCGGATCCCCGACCCGGCGGTGTTCGCGTCCAGCAGGCGGATCATCTCCCGGATCTCGGGCTCTGCGGACCCCTTGGCGCGATCGCGGGTCGGCACGTAATGATCCGCCACGCCAACCGTCAGATCGGGGCGCCGCACCTTTCGTCCGGAGGCGGCCAACTGGTCGAAGGCGTGGAAGGACCCCTCATGGGCATAGTGCCGGTCGACCCACAACAGGGCCGTGCCGTCATCGCGGGTCGTTACCACATGCTGGTCCCAGATCTTGCGGTACAGAGTTTGGGGAGTGGAAGAGGTCATGGCGCGCTTTCCGAAAAACTGCGTCCGCTAACGAAGCATCCGCCTGCCATCTCTGGCAAGCTCCTCCGTTCAACCTGCCCAAAACCGATGAGGATCCCAATGATCGCCGTGATTTTCGAAGTGTGGCCGAAGGCGCACCATCGCCAGGACTATTTCGACATCGCCGCCAGTCTGCGCCCGGATCTCGACGGGATCGACGGGTTCATCTCGGTCGAACGCTTCGAGAGCCTGATGCAGCCCGGCAAGCTTCTGTCGCTCTCGTTCTGGCGGGACGAGGAGGCGCTGGCCAACTGGCGCAAGCTGGCCCATCACCGGGACGCCCAATCCCAGGGTCGCCAGATGATGTTCGAGGACTACCGGCTCCGCGTCGCGGGCGTGATCCGCGACTACGGTATGACCGAGCGGGAGCAGGCTCCGGAGGACAGCCGGGCGGCGAACGGGTGAGCCTTCCCGCTTGACCGGCGCCATCGCTCCGGGCGACGCTCCCGTCTCTTGCCGGACGATAAAAATCAAAAATCCGTCTCGGCATTCCAGTGAAATGGACCACAGGCCCGGAGGAAACGTGCCATGACCGCCTCGAACGACCCCAACAAAGGCAAACGCCGCTCCGCCCAGTGGTGGGGCAAGCTGGACAAGGACGGTTATGCCCATCGGTCCTGGATGAAGAATCAGGGTTTTCCAGGCGAGGTTTTCGACGGTCGGCCGGTGATCGGCATCGCCAACACGTTCAGTGAGTTCAATCCCTGCCACGGCCATTTCCGCAAGATCTGCGAGCATGTGAAACGGGGTGTCTGGGAGGCTGGCGGCTTCCCGCTGGAGTTCCCTGTGTTCTCGAACTCCGAGAGCCAGCTGCGTCCCACCTCGATGCTGTACCGCAACCTTGCCTCGATGGACGTGGAGGAAGCGATCCGCGGGCTGCCGATGGACGGGATCGTGCTGCTGGTGGGTTGCGACAAGACCACGCCGGCGCTGCTGATGGGCGCCGCCAGCTGTGATCTGCCGACCATCTGCGTTTCCGGCGGCCCGATGCTGAACGGCTACTACAAGGGCGAGAAGATCGGCTCCGGCACCCATGTCTGGAAGTTCTCCGAGGCGGTCCGCGCCGGCGAGATGAGCATCGAAGCGTTCATGAGCGCGGAAGCGGACAACGCCCGCTCGGCCGGACACTGCATGACCATGGGCACCGCGTCGACCATGGCCAGCATGGTGGAGTCGCTCGGTGTGTCGCTGCCTGCCAACGCCGCGATTCCGGCCGTCGACTCCCGCCGTTATGTGCTCTCGCACATGTCCGGCAAACGGATCGTCGACATGGTGATCGAGGATCTGCGCCTCTCGAAGATCCTGACCAAGAAGAACTTCGAGAACGCCATCATGACCAATGGTGCCATCGGCGGGTCGACCAACGCGGTCATTCACCTGCAGGCGATCGCGGGCCGGATGGGCGTCGAGCTTGGTCTGGAGGACTGGGACCGTCTGGGCAAGGACATGCCGTGCCTGGTCAACCTGATGCCCTCGGGCGAACACCTGATGGAGGATTTCTACTACGCCGGCGGTCTTCCGACCGTGCTGAAGGAGATCGGCGATTTCATCCATAAAGATGCGCTGACCGCCAACGGCAAGGCCATCTGGGACAACGTCAAAGATGCCGAGAACTACAACACGGACGTAATCTTCCCGCTGAAGACCCCGTTCAAGCCCAATGGCGGCATCGCGGTGCTGCGCGGCAACCTGTGCCCGGATGGCGCGGTCATCAAACCGTCCGCCGCCTCGCCGGAGCTGATGGTGCATACCGGGCGTGCGGTCGTGTTCGAGGATATCGAGGACTACAAGGCCAAGATCGACGACGAGGCCCTGGAGATCGACGAGACCTGCATCATGGTGCTCAAGAACTGCGGCCCGAAGGGCTATCCGGGCATGGCCGAGGTCGGCAATATGGGTCTGCCGCCGAAGGTTCTGCGCAAGGGCATCACCGACATGGTGCGGATCTCAGACGCGCGGATGTCCGGCACCGCCTACGGCACCGTCGTCCTGCACGGCTGTCCGGAGGCGGCGGCGGGTGGGCCGCTGGCGCTGGTCCAGAACGGCGACATGATCACCCTGGACGTGCCGAACCGGAAGCTGCACTTGGATGTCTCGGCGGCGGAGCTGGAAAAGCGGCAGGCCGCCACCACGGCGTTCAGCAACCCTTATGACCGGGGCTATTCCAAGATGTACGTGGACCACGTCAATCAGGCGACGGACGGGGCCGATCTCGACTTCCTGGTCGGTAAGTCCGGCACACCGGAGATGCGCGAGAGCCACTAGCGGACGACCGGTCGGGTTGGAGCCGTTCCATGGCTCCAGCCTGCCTACCGATCACCGTTGCCGATCGTCCCTCTCGCCCATTGAATAGTCTCTGGAGAACCAGAATCATGACCACGAACACTTTGCTGCCGACCTCGCTGGTCGGTTCCTATGCGCAGCCGAACTGGCTTCTGGATCGATCCAAGCTTGCGGGCCGGTTTCCGCCCCGTACCCGGGCCCAGGAACTGTGGCGCATTGCGGACGAGTTCCTGCAGGAGGCGCAGGACGATGCCACCCTGCTGGCGATCCGGGATCAGGAACGTGCCGGGCTCGATATTCTGACAGACGGCGAGATGCGGCGGGAAAGCTACTCCAACCGGTTCGCGACGGCGCTGGACGGCGTCGACATCGACAATCCGGGGACGGCCCTGGACCGTTCGGGCCACCCCAACCCGGTGCCGCGGGTGGTCGGGCCGATCAGCCGCAAGCACGCGGTCCAGGTCGAGGACGTGAAGTTTCTTCGGGCCAACACGGACCGGCGGATCAAGATCACCGTGCCCGGCCCGTTCACCATGTCGCAGCAGGCGCAGAACGACTATTACGAGGACGAGGCCGACTGCGCGCTGGCCTATGCCGCCGCCGTGCATGACGAGATCCAGGACTTGTTCTCGGCTGGCGCAGACATCGTGCAGGTTGACGAGCCCTACATGCAGGCCCGGCCCCAGAAGGCGGAGCAGTTCGGTCTGGCGGCGCTGAACCGGGCGCTGGACGGGATCAGCGGCGAGACCGCCGTGCACATCTGCTTCGGCTATGCCGCGATCATCCACGAGCGGCCGGAGGGCTATTCCTTCCTTCCGCAACTGTCGGCCTGCTCGGTCGACGGCATCTCGATCGAGACGGCGCAGTCCAAGCTCGACTGCACCGTGCTGGAGACGCTGCCGGAGAAGAAGATCATTCTCGGCGTCCTCGACCTGTCGGATCTCGAGGTCGAGAGCCCGGAGACGGTCGCGGCCCGCATCCGGCGGGCGCTGCCGCATCATGCGGCGGAAAAGATCATCGTGGCCCCGGATTGCGGCCTGAAGTACCTGCCCCGCGACGTGGCGTTCGGCAAGATCAAGGCAATGGCCGACGGTGCGGCGATCGTCCGCGCGGAGTTGGGCAGCTAAATAAACAAGCCGGGGAGCCTGGAAAAGGCTCCCCGGATCGTCACAGACCTCAGCCGACCTTCTTGCCCTTCTCGTCGTAGCGATGCCAGCCGCGGCCGCCGCGGCGGCCGACCCGGCCTGCCGCCATCAGGTGCTTGACGGTCGGACGTGTGTGGAAACGTTCGCCATAGGCGTCCTGCAGGATGTCGGAGACCTTCAGGGTCAGATCGAGCGAAATGTTGTCCATCAGCTCGAACGGCCCGACCGGATGCCCCAGACCCAGCTTGCAGCCGATATCCACGTCCTCGGGCGTGCACGCGCCTTCCTCGACCAGCCGGATCGCCTCGTTCCACATGGCGAACAGCACCCGGTTGACCGCGAAGCCGACCACGTCCTTGACGGTGATCGGGGTCTTGCCGATGACCTTCACCGCCTCGGTGGCGATCTCGACGGCCTCGTCGGAGACGTCGAAGCCCCGGATCACCTCCACCAGCTTCATCCGGCTGACCGGCGAGAAGAAATGCAGGCCCAGGAACCGGCTGTGCCGCTTCTCAGAGAAGTACGAGGACAGCACCGAAATCGAGATCGATGATGTGTTGGACGCGATGATGCAGCTGTCCTTCAGGACCTCATCCAGCTTCTTGTAGAGATCGCCCTTTGCGGCCTCGTCCTCGGTGATCGCCTCGATCACCAGATCGCAATCGCCGTAGCCGGACACGTCCGTCGAGGTGGTGATGTTGGCCAGCGCCCGCGGCTTGTCCTCCTCGGCGTAGAAGCCGCGGCCGATGCCGCCGTCCAGGGTCTTCTCGAGCTTGGCCATCGCCTTGTCGACATAGGCCTGATCCATGTCCATCAAGCGGACCTTGTGGTCAGCCAGAGCGAACACCAGTGCAATTTCAGAGCCCATCATGCCGGCGCCGCAGACGCCGATCGTACCGAGTGCCATTGTCATCCTCCGTTAAGTGTCTTTCCGCCGAACCGTCAGAACCAGTCCGGCACCATGTCCGTCACCGTGTCGTCCAGCCCCCGCAACATCGAGGCCCGCTGTGCGGCGCGCGGCAGATCCCAGACCGCGACGTACCGCGCCACGTGCAGTTTGCCGAGCAGAAAATCACGTCGGTCCCCATCGGCGCCCCTGGAGAGGTCTCGCGCGGCCACCACAGCCTGGCGCAGCCAGATCCATCCGAAGACCGCGAGCCCCGCCAGATCCATATAGGCATGGGCATTGGCGAGATGCCGGGTCGCACCACGCTCCGTAGCCGATTCCGTCAGGGACTGGGTCGTCAGGACCCAAGAATCCCGGGCCTCCTGGACCGCACCGGTGATCGCCTCCACGCCCCCCACATGGCGCGCGTCGGCCAGCGTCGCGTCGATCTCGGCGATCACCGCCCGGAATGCGGCGCCGTCCTTCATCGTGACCTTGCGGCCCAGAAGGTCGATCGCCTGAATCGCATTGGCGCCCTCGTGGATCGGGTTCAGGCGGTTGTCCCGGTAGAACCGCTCGACCGGATGGTCGCGGGTATAGCCGTAGCCCCCCATGATCTGGATCGCATTCGAATTCGCGTCCAGCGCCTGCTCGCTGAACCAGGCCTTGATGATCGGCGTGAGGACATCGAGCAGCAGACCTTCCCGTGCGCGCACCTCCCGGTCCGGGTCGTGTTTCTGGCGATCCACCCGCAGCGCCAGATCGAGCGCCAGCAGCAGTCCGCCTTCCGCCACGCTCTTCTGCTGCAGCAGCATCCGACGCACATCGGCATGCGCGATCAGGTCGATTTGTGGGGTGGTCGGGTCCTTGTCGCCCGGAGGACGCCCCTGAGGGCGCTCCCGCGCATAGCTCAGGCTCGCCTGATAGCCCTGATAGGCCAGCATGATCGCGCCCAGAGACACGCCGACCCGCGCCTCGTTCATCATGTGGAACATCTGGGCGAGACCCTGGTTCGGCGGGCCCACCAGCCAGCCTTCGCAGTCGCCGTTCTCGCCAAAGCTCAAGACCGTGTTGACGGTGCCCCGATACCCCATCTTGTGGTTGAGACCGGCCAACCGAACCCCGTTCGGGGCACCGGGCGCGCCGGTCTCATCCAGCCGATAGCGTGGCACGATGAACAGCGACAGCCCCTTCACCCCGGCGGGCGCCCCCTCGATCCGGGCCAGTGTCATGTGCACGATGTTATCGGCCATCTCGTGCTCACCGCCGGACGTCCACATCTTGGAACCGGAGATGGCGTAGCGGTCGCCGTCGATCTGGGTCGCCTTGGTGCGCACATCGGACAGGGAGGAGCCGGCCTGGGTCTCCGACAGTGCCATAGTGCCGAAGAACCGGCCGTCAAGCATCGGCGGCAGCCAGACAGCCTTCTGCGCCTCGGAGCCGTGGGCATGGATCAGGTTGGCCGCCGCCATGGTCAGGAACGGATAGGCCGCCGTGGGCACGTTGGCCGCCTTGAAATGGGCGAAGGCCGCCTGCTGGATCACCCAGGGCAGTTGCATGCCGCCAAGCTCTGCGTCGTGGTGTGCCGAGAGAAAACCGGCCTCGGCGAATGCCTCAAGCGCTTGCTTGATCTCCGGGATCAGAACCACCCTGCCGTCCTCGATCCGGGGCTCGTTCGCATCGGACTTGGCGGCGTGCGGCCGGAAGCTATCTTCTGCGATCCGGCGGGCGGTCTCGATCACCTGCTCGAACCAGGCCCGATCGTGCTCGGCGAAATGCGGGTAGCCGGTCACCCGATCCGCCGCCAGCACCCGCCAGAGACAGAACTCGAGATCGCGCGGGTCCACCAGTGGCCAGGTCATACCGTTCACGCCACCAGGAAGCCGCCGTCGACCGTGATGGTCGAGCCGGTCATGTAGGCCGACGCATCCGAGGCCAGCAGCAGCAAAGCGCCATCCAGATCACCGTCCCGGCCCAAACGGCGCTGGGGGATTCCCTTGATCAGCTTCTCGCCGGCGGGAGTGTGGAAGAAATCGGAATTGATCGGCGTTTCGATATAGCCCGGCGCGATCGCGTTGACCCGAATCTTAGCCCGTGACAGCTCCAGTGCCATTGCGCGGGTCAACTGGATCAGCCCGGCTTTCGACGTGCAGTAGGTTGAGAGTTGTCCGATCACATCGGTCCCCAGCACGCTCGCGATATTGATGATCGAGCCACCGCACGAGTCCTCCGGGCGGCCAGCCATTCGCCGGGCCACCTCCTGCCCGACAATGAAACAACCCTTGAGATTGGTGTCGAGCACCTGATCGTAGTCCGCGTCGGTCATCTCGAGAAACGGTTTGGTGATGGCGATCCCGGCATTATTGACCAGCACATCGACCGGCCCCAAGGCCTCCTCGGCCTCATCCAGAGCCGCTGTCACCGAGGCGCGACAGGTCACGTCCAGGGAGACCGCGTGCGCGATGCCACCTATGGCCCCGATCTCCTCCGCAAGTGCCTGCAGTTTTCCGGCCTGCCGTGCGCCCAGGACGACCTTCGCTCCATGAGCCGCCAGCGTGCGCGCGAAGCCCGCGCCAAGACCCTGGCTGGCCCCGGTGACCAGGGCGACTTTGCCGGTGAGATTGAAATACGCGTCGGCCATGGTTCCTGCTCCCGATATGGAGCGGAAGTCTTAACGGGCCGTCCCCAGCAAGGCAAACGTCGAGCCGCCGGGGTCCCGGTTGCGACGGACCGCTGTGCATGCGCCTCGCGCATGATGAGATACCCCGAATCAACATGAGGCGGTTCGGCTCAATCCATCGTAAGGTATCGTGCTTCTCTGCGGCGCGGCTTCGGGTTCTCCGATGCAGCCGTCTCTCACTTTAAGGAAACGTCATGGTTAGCGGTTTCGCCCTGATTCCCGAGGGCGCTGTGCTGTATTTTATCGGAACGCTTCTGCTCGCCCGTGCCGCCGTATTCGGGCATCGCGAGGACAAGCACGATTCGAGCTTCCTGGTGATCAACTTGATCAGCATCAGCGTGGTCGTTCTTCTCGCCGTCGGCATCGGCATGATGGTGGTCGGCGCGGCAGGAATTGAGGGCTTCATGACATGGGTCGTGCTCGCCGCAATCCCAGTGCTGATGGCCATCTCCGCAAAGGTCAGCTGGGGTCTGCTCGGTCCGAAAGACCCCGCGCCCCAGGTCGCACACCAGACCTGAGGCCAAACCGGCGTCGTCAGCCGGTTCCGGTCAACTGAGACAGGATCCAGATCCGGATCGCACCGGACAGGTTCGGTGTGTCCGGATCGGCGACTCGCGCTTCGTCGATCTGAGCCACAAGCGCGTTGACCGACTGGCCGCGTCGGCTTGCCAGATCCGCCAGATGCGCCCAGAACGCATCCTCCATCGAGATCGATGTGGCGTGCCCGGAAATCAGGACCGAGCGTTTGCGCGGCCGGGCCGCGCCTGGCACCAGGGTGATCTCATCCACCGTCCGGCCCCAGCATCGCCTCCGGGACCACCCATCGGTCGAAATCTTCCGCCGACAATGCGTTCAGATTCAGAGCCGCCTGTTTCAGGGTCGTGCCCTGTTCATGGGCCGTTTTGGCGATCTTCGCGGCCGCGTCGTAGCCGATATGCGGGGCCAGTGCGGTGACGAGCATCAGGCTTTCCCCCAACAGCTGACCGATCCGGTCCCGGTCCGCCTCCAGCCCTTCGACGCAACGTTCCGAAAAACTGGCCGCCGCATCGCCCAATAGAACGACGGAAGACAGGAACGCGTCGATCATCACCGGCTTGAACACGTTCAGTTCCATATGGCCTGAGGCCCCCGCGACGGTGATCGTGGTGTGGTTCCCCATCACCCGCGCGCACACCATGGTCAGAGCCTCCGCCTGCGTGGGGTTGACCTTGCCGGGCATGATCGATGAGCCCGGTTCGTTAGCCGGCAGGATCAGCTCTCCCAGACCGCAGCGCGGCCCGGAGCCCAGAAGCCGGATATCGTTCGCCACCTTCATCAACGACGCCGCAATGGTGTTCAGCATGCCGGAGGCGTCGACCAGCGCATCATGGGCAGCCAGCGCCTCGAACTTGTTGGGGGCCGCCTCGAACGGCAGCCCGGTCAATTCCGCCACCTCGGCTGCGAAGGCCTCCGCGAAACCCGGCTCGGCGTTCACGCCCGTGCCGACCGCGGTGCCACCCTGGGCCAGCAGGTAGAGTCGGGGCAGGCTGGCCTTCGCACGCTCGACCGACAGGGCGGCCTGATGCGCCCATCCACCGACCTCGTCGCCCAGACGCAGTGGGGTGGCGTCCTGCAGATGGGTGCGGCCGATCTTGATGATGTCGTGGAACGCCGTCGCCTTCGCGGCCAGTGCGGCATGCAGCCGCTCGAGCCCGGGCAGCAGCCTGTCATGCACACTGCGCACCGCCGCGATATGCATGGCGGTCGGGAAACTGTCATTGGAGGACTGGCCGCAGTTCACGTGATCGTTCGGATGCACCGGTGATTTGGTACCGCGCACACCTCCCAGAATTTCATTCGCCCGGTTCGCGATCACCTCATTCAGGTTCATGTTGGTCTGGGTCCCGGAGCCGGTCTGCCAGACCACCAGCGGGAACTCCGCATCGTGCCGGCCGGCCTCGACCTCGCAGGCGGCCCGGTCGATCGCATCGGCGATTGTTGCGTCTAGGACCTTGAGCCGCTTGTTGACCCGCGCGGCCGCCCGTTTCTGGGTGGCAAAGGCGTGGATCAACTGGATCGGCATCCGGCCGTCACCGATCGGAAAGTTCTCGAGCGAGCGCTGGGTCTGGGCGCCCCAGAGCCGGTCCGCCGGGACCTTGATCTCGCCGAGGCTGTCGGTCTCGATCCTGGTTTCGACGTGGCTCATAACAGCATCCTCAGGTGCGTTTCAGGAGTGCGACCACCTCTATGTGTGGGGTCCAGGGGAACTGATCAATCGGTCGGACGGCTTCAATCCGATAGCCGCCGTCGACCAGGACCCGCAGATCACGCGCCAGGGTGGCCGGATTGCAGGACACTGCAACGATCGTCGGGACCTTAGAGGCCGCCAGTTCCGCCGCCTGCGCCTTGGCCCCGGCACGCGGTGGGTCGAAGATCACGACGTCGAACGCCGAAAGCTCCTCCACCGTCACCGGATCCCGAAAAAGATCCCGCACCTCGGTGGTCAACCGGGGCCCCAGCCCCGCCGCATCGACCGCCCGGCGCAGGGCACCGATCGCCGCAGGGTCACCGTCGACCCCTCGGACCAGCCCGCCGGCGACCAGCGGCAACGACAAGGTGCCGATGCCGCAGAACAGATCGAGTCTCTTCCCCGCCCCTTCGGCCGCCGCCAGAACACGAGCGGTCATTTCCGCCTCACCCTCCGCCGTCGCCTGCAGGAAGCCCCCGGGAGATGGGATCACCGGCACGCCACCAAACCGCAGCACCGGGTCTCGGCGCGCGGACACCGGGTCGAGAAAGCCGCCCGCGTCATCCGCCGCCTTGAGCGACAGCCGCGCCAGGTCATGGCTCTCGGCAAACGCGGCAAGAGATTCGCGCGCTGCCAGATCCGGTCGGCTCGGCAGCGTCAGCAGCAGATCGACGCCCGCCTCGGTCAAGGTCAGATGCGCTGAGGCATCCGCTCCGACCGCAAGCAAAGTTTCCAGGAGCTCCTTTATGGGAGCCAGCATGGCGTCGAGTTCCGGACGGATCACCAGGCAATGGGAAATCGGTTCGATCCGTTTGCCAAGGCGCTCATGGAAGCCAAGAACAACGCCGCCCTTCAGATGACGTGCGGCCAGATCCGCGCGTCGCCGTGAGTCGGGCGACGAGCGGTGCAGATCCTCGATTGGCGACCCCGCCAGGTCGACCCGGCTCAATTGCAGCTTGACCTGCGCCAGCTTCCAAGCGGCGTAGGCGGTGTCCTCCCAATGCTGCAGGAGACAGCCACCGCAGGCCATGAAGTGCGGGCATGGCGGCTCGACCCGATCCGGGGACGACTCCAGCAGTTCGACCGGACGGGCCACAATCCCCTCGCCCCGGTCCAGCTCCGGCTGCACCAGAAGACGCTCACCCGGCAGGCTGTAGGGCACGAAGACCGGGCGCGTGCGAACGTCCCAACCGATCTTGATCTCGGCTTCCGTCACCCCGTCTCCACGGGCACCGACATGCTCGATCACCAATTCCATCGGCGGCTGGTTGGCAGGCACATGGCCCTTCTTCATCGGGGTCGGACGGCGGCGATGACGCGGCTTGCGGTTGGGGGATACCATCGGATCAGCCGCGCGTGCCGTCGGCGCGGAAGCCCCGCCACATCGGCGCGGTATGCGTCCCGACGAAATCGGCGAGCATTACATTGAAACTCATGCTGATCCGTTCTTGGTCTGTGGTGTAGTTGGGCTTCACGCTGTGGCGCAGCCAGGAGGGAAACAGAAGCATCCGCCCCGGCTTCGCCTCGATCTCGATCTCGCTCGCGGTTTCTGCCACCTGCTGGGTGGCGGCCGGACGGATCACCCCGGCTTGCGGACGTGGATCGTGGAAGGTGATCGCGTCGCTCGGCGGCAAGGTCTTGGCGTAGTACACACCGGACAGGACGTTGTTCGGGTGGGTATGCGGCGGATGAAACCCCGCGGGCGGGTTCACATTGGCCCAGCACCCGGTGATGACGTAGTCCGGCGGCGCAACCGCCAGCTCCTTGAGGGTCCCGCCAACGGCGGCATCCAGGAACGGATAAAAGGCTTCGAAGACCGCCTGTTCGTGCAGGTCATGGGTGGTCTGCCACGTCTCCCCCGGGCGCAACTTCGGGCGCGGCGAGAACCAGGCCTCCAGATGAGCCAGCAGATCCGCGTTGAACCGCGCGGCCGCGTCGTCCGGCAGGTCGAACCCCCGGACCAAGGTCGGAAACAGCGGAAAAGCGGCGGATTTGGCGAACATTCCCCGTCCTCAAAAGTGCGCGGCCGGACGGTAACCGAACCCGACGCAAACGCCAAGCTACACGGGGTCCGGCGCGCGGCTTGGACGTGTCACGATCCAAGACGCGACGAGGGCCAATACTGCAGCGCTGACCGCCGGCACTGTCCAGTCTGCGGCCATGGCCGCGTCACCCGCGACCCAGACCGTCACCATCGCCTGACTGACCACCATCATGGCCACCGCCGCGACCTTGGCCCGCACCGGAATCACCCTGTGGGCATGCCATGCCCGCAGGGGAGCGCCGAACCGTGGATGATTGAACAGCCACATCTGAAACCGCGCGGAGGACCTGGAGAAGGCCCAGAGCCCGATGATGAGAAAAACCGTTCCCGGCAACCCTGGCAGGATCACGCCCGCAATCCCAACCCCGGTCGCGACGAATCCGAGCGCCAGCATTGCATATCTGGCGGGACCGCAAAGCTGCGGTTTGGCGGTCGGGGTCGCAGATCGAGGGCGGGCTGAATCGGTCATCGCCCCAGTATATAGGATCAAGAAAGCCGGGTCGAAACCGATTTCGCGCCCATCGACGCTTGCCCAAGGCCTAGAATCTCAGGACACGCGTCTCAGGGTTGGTGCAGGTTTTGTACCCGGAGCCGCGCCCGAGACTGCGGCCGCCTTTTCGAGTTCCTTGTAGTAGTTGTCGTCGGGTTTGGCCTTGTTCTCGGTCTTCGGCGCGAAATCGGCCGGCTTCGCCTTGGTCGGGCCATCCTTCTTGATGCCGCCGGACAGGGATGCCGCTTCGATCGCGCGGTCGCTGATGCGCTTGAACTCGGGCGGCGCCTTCATCCGCACAGCACCCGCCAGCTTATCCCGGGCTTCCGAGATTTTCTTGTCCCGGGTTTCCCTGTCATCCCGCATCGCCGCCATTTGCGCGCCGTGAACCGCGATATCGGTCGCCTTCATGAAGACATCCCGCATCAGTGCATCCATCTTGGCCTGCGCCTCCTGCCGGAAGTCCGGGGGAAGAATTGGGTTTTTCAACGACGTCTTAAGACGTTCGACGACCGCTTCGCATTTTTCCGTATTACCGGCTTCCACAAAGGGCGCCATGCTTTCGAGCGAGCCGTTCAGAGAGTTCTTCAAAGCCTCGATCTTCCGCGCCTTGGCCGCTTGTTCTGCCTCTTTCGCGTCCGAATTTCCCTTGGATTTTCCAAACATTGTTTCCTCCTCGGCCATTTTGGCCGTCAGGAAAATAATATATTACGAATATAAAATATTCAATATTTGAACGCCAAAAGGGAAACACACCCTTCCATCAAAAGTAATTCAAATTGTGGCGTTCGGACTGAAAAGTATTATTCGGAGCAGATAAGAAGGGAGCCGCAAAAGTCGATGCTCCGACCCGGTGTCGGCCCGGGGTCCTGCCGGATCATCCGTTCGGGCGTAGAAGAACCTTCCCGTCTCGGCCATAGGTTCCAGCGTGCTTGAGCGCCGCCTGAATCTCGGACAGTGGATAGCGCGCAACAACGGGAACACTGATGGTTCCGTCCACCACCCGCTGGGCCAGACCCGCATACATGTCGGAGATCTCGCCATGGCTCATGCCGCGCATGACCTTTGCCAGCCAGAAGCCGGTCAGGGTCAGGCCCTTGAACACCACCTGATCGGCCGTCAGCTGGCACGGATCTCCGGACAGGAGACCGTAGTTGACCAGCACCCCGCCTTCGGCCATGCAGTCGCCCATGCGCTGAACCAGAGACCCGGCCACTGCATCGATGCCCAGCCGGATCTCGGCATTTCCTGTCGCGTCCTGAACCCGGTGCGCCAGTTCCGGTCCGTCGACCACGACAACATCGGCGCCTATATCCATCAGCGGTTCGATCAATTCGGGCCGGCGCACCACGTTGACCGTCCGGATTCCCTCGGACGCCGCAAGTTTGATCAGGTTGACCCCGACTCCGGAATTGGCGGCACTCTGGATCACCCACTCGCCTGCACCGACCGGCACATAGTCGGTCAGCATCCGCCAGGCGGTCGCCAGATTGACCTTCATCATCGCCGCCTGCTCGAGGTCGACCTCGGGCGGCAACAGAACCACTTCGGTTTCTGCCAGATCGAGTTTCTGGGCCCAGTTGGCACGACCCAGGCTTAGAACCCGGTCTCCGACCGCGAGCCGTTCGACCCCAGGCCCCACCGCCTCGACCACACCGGCGGCCTCGATCCCGATCAGGCTGGGCACATCCGGGCGGGCAGCATACTTGCCTTCGATCAGCAGAATGTCCGCCGGATTGATCGAACAAGCCTCGACCCGCACCACCACGCGACCGGTTCCGGGGCTGCCCGGCTCGGGCACGTCTTTCGCGACCACGACGTCATGGGCGGGACCGATGGCGGTCAGTTCGGCGGCGAGCATTACGGCCTCCGTCTTCCGGTTCAGGCGATCTCAATCGAGAGAATTTCCAGACTCTTGGCTCCGCGCGGCGTGGCGACCTCCACCGAATCTCCAACCCGCTTGCCGATCAGCGCCTTGGCGATCGGCGAAAGGGTCGAAATCAGCCCCGCGTTGATATCCGCCTCGTAGGGGCCGACGATTGTGTAGTCGGTCTCCTCGTCGGTATCCTCATCGGCCACGCGCACGCGCGCGCCGAACGTCACGGTCTCACCGCTGAGTTTCGAGGTGTCGATCACCTCGCTCCGGCTGATCACGTCTTCCAGCTCGCCGACCCGGCCCTCGATGAAGGACTGGCGTTCGCGCGCAGCGTGATATTCCGCGTTCTCCGACAGGTCACCGTGCTCACGCGCTTCTGCGATCGCCTTGATAACCTCGTGACGGTCGACGCTTTTCAGCTGCTTCAGTTCGGCCTGCAGGCGATCGTAGCCCGCTTGGCTCATTGGCACTTTATCCATTGGCAGTCATACCCAAGGTTGCAGTCCCCAAAACATTCCGACCTGCGGCGCATTCCGCCCGATCAAGTGACCCACCATGTGTTTGGGGGAAACCGGAGGCCGATCGGCCCGGGCGGTCAGGCCACTATCAGAACGACCCCGCGAGGTAGGTCTGCAGAGGCGTAACGTCAAGTCGCCCGGCCTTCATGGCCTCAATCGCTCGGACCGCCGCACGGGCGCCCTCCACGGTCGTGTAGTAGGGAATATTGTGGCCGAGCGCGGTTTGGCGCAAGCTGAAACTGTCACGGATGGCCTGCGCGCCCTCCGTGGTGTTCACAACCAGATCCACGTGCCCCGACAACATGTTGTCGACGATGTTCGGCCGTCCCTCGAGGACTTTCTTGATCCGATGACTCTCGATTCCGGCCTGCGCCAGCACGTCCGAGGTGCCGGAAGTGGCGATCAGCTTGAAGCCCACAGCAACCATATCTCGGGCGATCTCCACCAGATTTTCCTTGTCCGCATCCTTCACCGAGAGAAACACCGTGCCCAATTCGGGCAAGGTGACCCCGGAGGCGAGCTGGGATTTGGCGAAGGCCAACCCGAAGGTGGTGTCGATCCCCATGACCTCGCCGGTCGACTTCATCTCCGGGCCGAGAATGATATCGGTGCCGGGGAACCGGGCAAACGGGAACACCGCCTCCTTGACCGCAATATGGGTCGGCCACGCTGTCGGCAGCGTGAAATCCGCCAGTTTCTCCCCCGCCATCACCCGGCTGGCGATCTTGGCGATCGGCACACCCGTGGCCTTGGCGACGAAGGGCACGGTGCGAGAGGCGCGCGGATTGACCTCCAGAATAAACACCTGGTCGTCCTTGATCGCGAACTGCACGTTCATCAGCCCGACAACGTTCAGCCCCTGGGCCAGCAGCTTCGACTGCCGCTCCACCTCGGCCACCATCTCTGCGGACAGGGAGATCGGCGGCAGCGAGCAGGCGCTGTCGCCCGAATGGATGCCCGCCTCCTCGATATGCTCCATCACGCCGGCGATGAACACGTTGGTGCCGTCCGAGACCGCATCCACGTCGATTTCCTTGGCGTGGCGCAGGAAGCTGTCGATCAGCACCGGGTTCTTGCCGGACACGACGACGGCGTTCTTCATGTAGCGGCGCAGGCCTTCCGGCTCGTGCACGATCTCCATGGCCCGGCCGCCCAGCACGTAGGACGGGCGGATCACCACCGGGTAACCGATCCTGTCGGCCACCGCCTCGGCCTGCTCCAGGCTGAACGCGGTGCCGTTTTCCGGCTGTTTCAGATCCAGCCTGTGCAGCAGCTGCTGGAACCGCTCCCGGTCCTCGGCCAGATCGATGGCGTCGGGGGTGGTGCCCAGGATCGGGATATTGGCCTTCTCCAGGGCGTGGGCCAGCTTCAGCGGGGTCTGGCCGCCGAACTGCACGATCACCCCGTGCAAGGTCCCGTTCGCCTGTTCGCAGGTCACCAGCTCGATCACGTCCTCGGCGGTAAGCGGCTCAAAATACAGCCGGTCCGAGGTGTCGTAGTCGGTCGAGACGGTCTCCGGATTGCAGTTGACCATGATGGTCTCGTAGCCGGCATCCGACAGGGCATAGGCCGCGTGGACACAGCAGTAGTCGAACTCGATGCCCTGGCCGATCCGGTTCGGCCCGCCGCCCAGGATGACGATCTTCTTGGCGTCGGTCGGCTGGGATTCATTCTCGGCCGGACCCAGCGCGTCGCCCTCGTAGGTCGAGTACATATACGGCGTGTCGGATGGGATCTCGCCCGCGCAGGTGTCGATCCGCTTGTAGACCGGGCGCACGCCCAGCGCGCGCCTGCGGGCGGCGACGATTTCCTCCTCATGGGCGGTCAGGGTCGCCAGCCGGGCGTCGGAGAAGCCCATCGATTTCAACCGCAGCCAGCCGGCCATGTCGGTCGGCAGGCCATCTGCGATGACCTCCGCCTCGGTGTCGATGATGTGCTTGATCTGCTTCAGGAACCACGGGTCGATGGCGCAGGCGGCGTGCACCTCCTCGACCGAGAGGCCGGTGCGGAAGCCCTGGCCGACCTTGATCAGCCGGTCGGCCTTCGGCTCGGAGATCGCGGCGATCGCGGCCTCCCGCTTGGCCTCCGGCTCCTGATCCTGGCCCAGGTCGAACTCGTTGAACCCGTCCAGCCCGGTCTCCAGGCTGCGCAGGGCCTTCTGCAGGCTCTCCTGGAAGGTCCGGCCGATCGCCATCGCCTCGCCCACCGACTTCATCGAGGTTGTCAGCCGCTCGTCGGCGCCGGGGAACTTCTCGAAGGTGAAGCGCGGGATCTTGGTGACCACGTAATCGATGGTCGGCTCGAAACTGGCGGGGGTGACCCCGGTGATGTCGTTGTCCAGTTCGTCCAGGGTGTAGCCGCAGGCCAGCTTGGCCGCGATCTTGGCAATCGGAAACCCGGTCGCCTTGGAGGCGAGTGCCGAGGACCGGCTGACCCGCGGGTTCATCTCGATCACCACCAGACGACCGGTCTTCGGATCGACCGCGAACTGCACGTTCGAGCCACCGGTCTCGACCCCGATCTCGCGCAGAACCGCAATCGAGGCGTTGCGCATGCGCTGGTATTCCTTGTCGGTCAGCGTCAGCGCCGGGGCCACCGTGATGCTGTCGCCGGTGTGCACGCCCATCGGGTCAATGTTCTCGATGGCGCAGATGATGATGCAGTTGTCCGCCTTGTCGCGGACCACCTCCATCTCGTACTCCTTCCAGCCAAGCACGCTCTCCTCGATCAGCACCTCGTTGACCGGGGACAGGCGCAGGCCGTTGCGCACGATCTCCTCAAACTCCGCCCGGTTGTAGGCGATTCCGCCGCCCTGGCCGCCCAGGGTGAAGGACGGCCGGATGATGGTCGGCAGCCCGACCTTCTCCAGCGCCGCAGCCGCCTCCTCGAAGCTTTTGATCAGGCTGGAGCGGGGGCTTTCCAACCCGATCCGGTCCATCGCCTCGCGGAACAACAGACGGTCCTCGGCCATCTCGATCGCGTCCAGATCGGCACCGATCAGCTCGACCCCGAACTCCGCAAGCGTGCCGTTCTTGGCCAGCGAACGGGCGGTGTTAAGCGTCGTCTGGCCGCCCATGGTCGGCAGCAGCGCGTCCGGCCGCTCCTTCTCGATCACCATCCGCACGATTTCCGGGGTGATGGGCTCCACATAGGTGGCGTCGGCCAGACCTGGGTCGGTCATGATGGTGGCCGGGTTCGAGTTCACCAGGATCACCCGGTAGCCCTCGTCCTTCAGCGCCTTGCAGGCCTGGGTCCCGGAATAATCGAACTCACAGGCCTGACCGATCACGATCGGCCCGGCGCCGATGATCAGGATGGAGGAGATGTCGGTACGTTTGGGCATGGCTTATCCGCCGGTCACAGGTTGAAACGGTGCAACGATCCGCGCGTCACGGCGTGTGCGAGGAGCGCGCGGTCGACAAGCGCTGTCGGGCCGCTCGGACATCATCCCTCCATCAGTTCCCGGAACCGTGCGAACAGATAGTGGCTGTCCATCGGGCCGGGAGACGCTTCGGGGTGGTACTGCACGCTGAACACCGGCTTGCCGTCGACCGACAGGCCCTCAATCGAGCCGTCGAACAGCGAGCGGTGGGTGACCGTCACCCCGTCGGGCAGCGAGCCCTCCTGGATGACGAAGCCGTGGTTCTGGCTGGTGATCTCGACCTTGCCGGTGATCAGGTCCTTGACCGGATGGTTGGCGCCCCGGTGGCCCATATGCATCTTCTCGGTCTTCGCCCCCAGCGCCAGCGCCAGCATCTGGTGGCCCAGGCAGATGCCGAAAAGCGGCTTGCCGCTGTCCATCAGCTTCTTGATTTCCGGCACCGCATAGGCGCCGGTCGCCGACGGATCGCCCGGTCCATTCGCCAGGAACACCCCGTCCGGATTGTGCGCCAGGATCTCGTCCGCCGTGGTCTCGGCCGGCACCACCGTCACCCGGCAGCCCTGGGCGACCAGATTGCGCAGGATGTTGCGCTTGGCACCGAAATCCATCGCCACCACGTGGAACTCGGCATTGGCGGTCGGCTTGAAGCCGTCGTTCGCTCCGTCATCGGCGAAGCTCCACAACCCGCTGTCCCAGGCGTAGGTCTGGGTGCAGGACACGGTCCTGGCCAGGTCCATACCGGCCAGGCCCGGCCACTCCGCCGCCAGTTTCTTCAGCGCGGGGACATCGAAGGTCCCGTCCGGGCTGTGCTGCAGGGCCGCATGCGGCGCGCCGCCGTCGCGGATCCGGCGGGTCAGCCTGCGGGTGTCGACGCCCGCGATGCCCGGAAGATCGACGCTCGCCAGCCAGTCGTGCAGATGGCGGTTGGCGCGGTAGTTGGACGGATCGGTTACATCGGCCCGCAGCACGCAGCCCAGCGAGGCCGGGGTGACGGTCTCCATATCATCGGTGTTCGCCCCCACATTGCCGATATGGGGGAAGGTGAAGGTGATGATCTGTCCGGCATAGGACGGATCGGTCAAAATTTCCTGGTAACCGGTCATCGAGGTGTTGAAACAGACCTCCCCGACCCGCGTCACCGGAGCACCAAGTCCGCGCCCCCAGATCAGAGTGCCGTCGGACAGCGCCAGAACGGCGGTGGCGCCGGGCGGCGGTGAGTCCGGGCCTGTCGTGTCGGTGGCAGTCTGGGGCGCGGGGGCGACGTTCATAAGGCTGCTCCGGTCTGGTGCCGCGCGACGTCCACCGGGTCTTTAGGAGACCGGCTGCGTTCGGGTTCGCGTTGGCAAATTGCCGGGGCTTTTAAGTCATGAAAGTGGCTCCGTCAAGCTGTAATAATATATAAAACATCAATGAAATCAACAAGTTAAAAAGAAGGATCTTGTTGCGCAATGCAGCAATCTCATATATGTTCATTGGCTTCCCGGTGGGGCGGGACTGCGCGGGGCCATGGGCTCCGCGTTTCGGTTTTGGGAAACAAACTCAACAGGTTTTGGGACGAGGCCGCTATGATGCGTGAACAGCTTAAGACTGCCATGAAGGATGCGATGCGCGCGAAAGACACCCGCGCGCTCGGTACAGTGCGTCTGATTCTCGCCGCGTTGAAGGACCGGGATATCGCGGCCCGGGAGAAGGGAAACCTCGACGGCATCTCCGATCAGGAGGTCCTGGCGATGATGCAGACCATGGTCAAGCAGCGTCAGGAATCGATCAAACTTTACGAGCAGGGCGGCCGCTGCGAGCTGGCCGAGCAGGAGCAGGAGGAGATCAACGTGATCCGCAGTTTCCTGCCGACCCAGATCGAAGGTCCGGAGCTCGAGACCACGATCACGACCACCATCAAGGAGATCGGGGCCAGCGATTTGAAGGACATGGGCCGGACAATGGCGATGCTGAAAGAAAAGTATCCCGGCCAGATGGATTTCTCGAAGGTCTCCGGGCTGGTCCGTCAGGCCCTGGTCTAAGGCTGGATCGGCGTGTCGCCCGCGCTGCCGTGCGGGCTTTTGACGGATGTTGGAGTGGTGAGATGCGCAGCGTGACAACAGAACGCGGGGCCCTGGTGGCCGGAATCGTGGCGATGGGCGTGGTTGTCTACGTCTCCAACGTGCTCGTCGAGATTCCGATCAACGACTGGCTGACCTGGGGCGCGTTGAGCTATCCGATCGCATTTCTGGTCACGGATCTGACCAACCGCACCCTCGGTTTGAAAGCCGCGCGCCGGGTCGTGGCCGCCGGTTTCGTGGTTGGCGTGGCGCTGTCGCTCGCCTTCGCCGATCCCAGGATCGCGCTTGCCAGCGGCACCGCTTTTCTGATCGCGCAACTGCTGGACGTTCAGATCTTCGACAAGATGCGCCGTCAGGACTGGTGGAAAGCCCCGTTGGCCTCCTCCCTGCTGGCCTCTGCGGTCGATACCGGCCTGTTTTTCAGTCTCGCCTTCGCCGGCACGCAGCTGCCCTGGGTGACCTGGGCGCTGGGCGACTTTGCCGCCAAGCTGGCCATGGCCGCCGTTCTGCTGGTCCCGTTCCGGCTGTTCATCGCGGCCCTGCCGGTGCAGTGGCGCCAGCCCGAGTCGGGGAACGCCTGATCCCAGATGCGGGTCGATCTTTTTGATTTCGAACTGCCGCAAGACCGGATCGCGACCCATCCCGCCCGGCCACGGGACAGCGCACGTCTGCTGGATCTGACCGGCGGCGGGACGACGGACCGGCAGGTCGCCGACCTGCCCGGCATCCTGCGCCCCGGTGATCTTCTGGTCAGCAACGACACCCGCGTGATCCCGGCCCGGCTGCGCGGCAAGCGGGGCGAGGCCGGGATCGAGGTCACCCTGCACAAGCGCGAGGCCCCCGACCAGTGGCTGGCGTTCGCAAAACCCGCCAAGAAACTGCGGGAAGGCGACCGGATCGTCTTCTCCGACAGCTTATCCGCCCGGGTCACCGCCAAGGGCGGGGCCGGCGAGGTCACCCTGCACTTCGATGCGGCGGGCGCGGCCCTGATGTCCGCCCTGCACGCCCATGGCGAGATGCCGCTGCCGCCCTACATCCGCCGCACCGGGGAGGAAAGCGCCGAAGACGCCACGGACTACCAGACGATCTTTGCCGGCCCCGAAGGCGCGGTCGCGGCCCCGACCGCCGGGCTGCATTTCACCCCGGACCTGCTGGCGCGGCTGGATGCCGAGGGGGTGCGCCGGACCACCATCACCCTGCATGTGGGCGCTGGCACCTTCCTTCCGGTCAAGGTCGACGACACCGACGATCACAGGATGCACACCGAATGGTTCGAGATCCCGGAGGCCGCCGCCAATGCTATCGCCGAGACCCGGGCGGCCGGCGGTCGGGTGGTTGCGGTCGGCACCACCAGCCTGCGCACCCTGGAGGCCGCCGCCCTCGCGGACGGCTCGGTGCCTGCCGGGTCGGCCGAGACCGCATTGTTCATCACCCCGGGCTATCGCTTCAAGACGGTCGATCTGCTGATGACCAATTTCCATCTGCCCCGCTCCACCCTGCTGATGCTGGTCTCGGCCTTCGCGGGCCGGGAGCGGATGCTGAACGCCTATGCCCACGCCATCGCCGAGGGATACCGGTTCTACAGCTACGGCGACGCCAGTCTGCTTGAGAGGACGTCCCTGCCATGACCATCGGCTTTGAGATCAGCGCGACCGACGGCAAGGCCCGCCGGGGCCGGATGTCCCTGGCCCACGGCGTGGTCGACACCCCCGCCTTCATGCCGGTCGGCACCGCCGCCACCGTCAAGGCGATGCGGCCGGAAAGCGTGGCGGAGACCGGCGCACAGATCCTCCTGGGCAACACCTATCATCTGATGCTGCGCCCCGGAGCCGAGCGGATCGCCGAGCTGGGCGGTCTGCACAGGTTCATGAACTGGGACAAGCCGATCCTGACCGACAGTGGCGGGTATCAGGTCTATTCTCTGGCTGGGCGGCGCAAGCTGGACGCCGACGGGGTGACCTTTCAGAGCCATATCGACGGCTCTCGCCACCGGCTCACCCCGGAGCGCTCGATCGAGATCCAGCATCTGCTGGGGGCCGACATCACCATGGCCTTCGACGAGTGCACACCCTTTCCCGCCACCCACGATCAGGCCGCCGGGTCCATGCGGCTGTCGATGCGCTGGGCCGGTCGTTCGCGGGCCGCGTTCGCGGACCGGGACGGCCATGCTCTGTTCGGCATCCAGCAGGGCAGCACCTTCGAGGATCTGCGGGCCGAGTCGGCAGAGGCGCTGCGCGGCATCGGGTTCGACGGCTACGCGATCGGCGGGCTGGCAGTCGGCGAAGGCCAGGAGATGATGTTCGGCGTGCTCAACTACGCGGCTGACCAGCTCCCCGCAGACCGGCCCCGCTATCTGATGGGCGTGGGTAAACCGTCCGATCTGCTGGGCGCTGTGATGCGCGGCGTCGATATGTTCGACTGCGTCCTGCCGACCCGCTCGGGCCGCACCGCTCAAGCCTTCACCCGGCGCGGCACCGTGAACATGCGCAACGCCCGGCACGGAGCCGATTCCAGACCGCTGGACGCCGATTGCGCCTGTCCGGCCTGCACCGGCTACAGCCGCGCCTATCTGCACCACCTGATCCGGTCGGACGAGATCCTGGGCGCCATGCTGCTGACCGGGCACAACGTCTGGTACTATCAGGACCTGATGGCGGGGATGCGCGCGGCGATCGAGGCCAGAGGTCTGGAAGCGTTCGCCGCCACGTTTCATGAAACCCAGGCGCTGGGGGATATTGAACCTCTATAGCCTCGAGCGCCGAGACCGAAGGACGCGAGCCGATGCCCGAGATGACGCCGGAGACCCTGGTCGACCTGGAAGAGATCAAACGCCTGAAGGCCGCCTATTGCCGCTGCGTTGACACGAAGGGCTGGGACGAGCTGCGGTCCCTGTTCGCCGACGATACGGTGTTCGAGGGCTTCGGCTCCGCCCCCACCGGGTCAACCGTCGACCAGTTCATCACCGGGATTTCAGGACGGCTGACCACGGCGGTCACCATCCACCATTGCCATATGCCGGAAATCGCCTTCAAGGGTGCCGACCAGGCACGCGGCACCTGGGCGATGATGGACATCGTCGAACTCGCGCCCGGTACCAGCCCGCGCGAGGCGCCCGGCCATCGAGGGTTTTTCGGCTACGGCCACTATCAGGACGAGTACCGGCGCGAGGGCGGGGTCTGGAAATTCTGCTTCAAGCGCCTGACCCGCCTGCGCGTCGACCCGATGCCCCATGACCACCCGCCGATCCGCACCGACCTGTTGGCGGTGGACCCGCACTGGCTCATGTGGCGGCCACGCCCCTAGCCGGTCTTCTCGAAGAGTCCCAGGCTGATCGCCACGCGCCCCTCCTCGAGGTTGCGGCGCAGGTTGCGCTGTTTGTCCGCCGCCTGCGCGCCCATCAGGATATCGCCGGCTTGGAGCGGTGGGGCGGTCTTTTCTGATCTTTGACGCTCTGCTGCAGCACGTTGTTCTGCGATCCGGGCGCGGGCCTCCTCGGTCAGATCGCGCAGATCGAGCTGGTGGAAGCCGGCGGCCTCGGCCAAGCGGGCCATTTCAGTGACGGGGATCAGGTGGCTGATCTCGGCGGCGCCCGCCCAGGGCACCGGGAAATGCGGTGCGCCCTCGGGCCCGGCGGTCACATCGTAGAAGGCGAACAGACCGCCCGGTTTTAGGCACCGGAAGGCCTCGCGATAGACGTCGGCCTTGTCCGGAATGTTCATGGTGGCATGCAGGGTCACCACCCGGTCGAAAGCCGCATCCGGCAACCCGGTCGCGGTCGCATCGCCGGTCACGACGGTGATGCGATCCGTCAGGCCCGCGATCTCGTTCAGCACGGAACAGGTGGCACCAAACTCCGGCGTCAGGTCGAGCGCCGTCACCCGGACCCCGAAATGCGCCGCCAGCACCCGCGCCGGTCCGCCGATCCCGGAGCCCAGGTCGAGCACATCCATGTTCTCACCCAGCCCCAGGCTCTCGCCGAGCTCGAGTGTGGCCTCCCGGCCCCGCAGATGCATCTGATCGAGCGCCAACAGGTGATCCAGGGTTGCTCTTTCCGGCGCGATGCCATGCTCTGCCAGGCGCGCGATCAGCCGGTCGGCGAGATCCGCGTGGCCGTAGTGGCTGGTGACCGAGGTGGTGTTCATCCGTGCTTCGCCCCCGACTCAGCCCCATAACGCGGATTCGGGCGGACTGATCGTGCTGCCGGTATAGAGCAACCCCGGCTCCCGGTCCTTGGCAAGCAGCAGCGGCGCGTCGAGATCAACCACCTGTGCGCCCTGCGCCACCACCATGCCCGGCGCCATCGATAGGGAAGTGCCGATCATGCAGCCGACCATGATGCCCATACCCTTAGCCTCGGCGGCGGCCTTGAGCTTCAGCGCCTCAGTCAGCCCTCCGGTCTTGTCGAGCTTGATGTTGATGCGGTCGTATTTGCCGACCAGACCGTCCAGGGTGGAGCTGTCGTGGCAGCTCTCGTCAGCGCAGAGCATCAGCGGCCGGTCGATGCCACGCAGCCCCTCATCGTCGCCGGCCGGAAGCGGCTGTTCGATCATCTCGACCCCGAGCGCCCCCAGCTTGGCCGCGATCTCGAGATAGAATTCCACGCTCCAGGCCTCGTTGGCGTCGACGATCAGCCGGGCGTTCGGCGCGTTCTGGTGAATCCGGGCGACCCGGTCGAGATCGGCACCGTCACCGGTCATCTTCAGCTTGAGCAGCGGACGGGCGGCATTTTCTGCGGCCGCCTGACCCATCGCCTCGGGGCTGTCGACCGACAGGGTGTAGGCCGTGACCACCGGTTCGATCGGCCCGGAGAGCCCGGCCAGCTTCCAGACCGGTGTGCCGGACAGTTTCGCCTCCAGATCCCAGAGCGCGCAGTCGAGCGCATTGCGGGCCGCCCCCGCGTGCATCGCCCCCAACAGCTCCTCACGGGTGATCCCATCGCCGATGGCCCCCGCCGCATCCCTAATCTCGGCGCTGACGCTGTCGACATCTTCATTGTAGCGGGCATTCGGTGCGCTCTCGCCGCGTGCGACGACGTCGCCGTCTCGGATCGTGACCACGACCACCTGGGCCTCGGTCCGGGCCCCCCGCGAGATCCGGAACACCCCCCGGATCGGCCAGCTTTCGATTTCGACATTCAATTCGCGCGGCATCGGACACTCCCTGACAACGGTGAGCGATCGATAACATGCGGGGACAGCACCGTGGAAGCGTCGGGGAGGTGTAGGGGAACGGCTATTTCACTGTCATCTTGGCGA
>JANSYC010000055.1 GCA_024742605.1 Alphaproteobacteria bacterium
CAGAGCCGTATCCTTTTCCATTGTTATCTGCCCCGATGCTGCTTGCATCCACATTGGACAAAAGTCCGACCACAATGCCTCCGCCGCCGCCACCGCCGTAAGTGAAGCCATCGCTGTCAGCTATGCCTCCAGCACCGGCATAAGGGCGATAGGCGATGAACACGTCCATATACTGCGAGATTGCTCCACCCCCTTGGGCGGAACCGCCCTGGACGCCATCCCCATCGGAGCCATCGGAGCCGCCGCGGAAATTCTGACCGGAGCCGCCGCCCCCCGATCCGCCGTCTCCGCCGGAGCCATCGGTCAGACCGGCGCCACCGCCAGCAGCGGTGACGTAGACACCGAAACTGCTTGCCGCCCCCGGATTGCCGTCGCCATTGCCGCCCGACGACCCCCCGGTTCCGATTGTGATCGCCACCTGCTGGCCACTCGACAGGACCACTTCGCCATAACTGGTAAAACCTGACCCACCCCCACCCGATGCGCCCAACTGTCCGCCACCGGACCCACCGCCCCCGACAACGAAGACCCGATATTTTCCATCCGCGGTGGCCGTAAAGGTCCCGTTGGCTTCAAACAATTGATACTGTGCCGGGAGAGCCCGGTTGCTTCTGGACACCGACCCTAAAGGAATGAAGAACATGTAGAACCTCCCTGCGCGATCTCGAACTCCAGTCAATCGGATTTTAATTCAGATGATTATATAAATCCTATCACTGGTTTGTTCAATTGGTTTTTTAATAGGCACCCGCATCAAACCGTCCGTCGTCTCCCCTCGTCCGAGGACTGGTAGATCGCCTCGACGATCTGCATGTTCCGCAGATAGGCGCGGCCTGTGTTGACCGGTTCGGACCCGGTCCGAAGTGCCGACACAGCTGCCAGAGTGGTTGCGAAAACGCAGTCTCCACCGAATCCCCCGGATTGAGCTCCGATTTCCGGATAGCTGTATCGGTGTCGAGCCTCGCCACCCTGATGAGGTTTCCAGAACAGGCGCCCCGCGCCGTCCAATCGGATATATCCGTTCTCTCCCTCGAGCCACATCTCGCCCATAGTCAGCCGCGTGTTCTCCGCGACATGGTCGTTCAGGCGGTTGGCATCCAGTATACCGGTAGCGGCACTCTCGAATTCGAACATCACCAAACCGGCGTCTTCCCCAGCTATCGCCGGGTTGATCCGCCGCAACTGCGCCGTCACCGCGGTGATCTCCCCCATAAGCATGCGGAACGTGTCGATGAAATGAATGCCGGTCTCGTGGATCAGAAAGCGTGGCATCTGCTGGAAATACGGCTGGCGGGCCAGATACGCCTCGGGCCCCTGCCCATCCCCAGGGCGCATGCGGAAGGCAACCCCGTGCAACGTTCCCAGGCGTCCATTCTCAATGAGCCGCCTCGCCTCAACGTACCAGGGCTGAAATCTGAAATTCTCGTGGACGATAAGAGTGATCCCGGCGTGTTCGGCCCGCGTGACCAGCGCCTCGGCCTCGGAAAGGGTCGGGGCAAGCGGCTTCTGGCAAATCGCATTCGAACCGGCCGCCGCGCATAGGTCGATCAGCGCCGCGTGGGTGGCGGGAGGTGTAACGATGTCGACCAGATCCGGCTTGAGATCCGCAATCAGACAGGCGGGGTCGTTGAATATCTCTGCGCCCCGATGACGGGCGGCAGCTCCCCGTGCCTTGATCTCGTCCTGATCGCAAACACCGACCACATGAACCCTGGGTTCGGTACCCGACCCCTCCAGCCTCGCCCATGCGTCATGATGGAACTGGGCGAAGTATCCGCACCCAATGACAGCGACCCGTGTCGGCGCGGGTTCGACGAATGCTCCCCCCATGTCTTTTACCCTCCGTTCTATGACACCATGTTTCCGGACAGAGGCTAGCGTCCGGGGTTTTCTAGCGATAGATCGGGGATATGAGGACAGCGTTTTCGGCAAACCTATCCGGACGCTTACGCTCCAGCCTTTGGCGCGGTGGTCTGGTCGTGGTTCTGTCTCTGGTGCTAGGGGCGATGGGTCCAAGCGCTGGCGGCGCCCAAACCACCTCCCCTGATACGCCCCCTCGGGAGACAGCCGCGCCAAAGCAGCGCGCACCGGAAAACCCGCTTGCCGCCGGGCTGCGAGAATCTGGATTCGTGGGCGGCGTGACCGACCCAAATACAGCCCGAGACCGGGAAATATTCGACTTTCTGATTGTGGAATGGAACCAGGATCTGGAGGACCTCCGACGAGTCTTGGGTGAGAATACGGACCTGAGTCCCGACCAATTGGACATGATCCGACAGGAAGCGCTGCAGATCGAGGAACGGGCAGCAAGCCGCCGTGCGCAATTTCAGCAAGATGTGGCTGACGTGAACGCATTGTTGCGTTCGGTAGCGCCCGACCCGACAAGACCCGACATTCTCGAACCCCAAAGTCTCCGCACACAAAGGGCCCAGATCGAAGAGCGATTGCGGGCAGAACAAGCGCGGGTTCAGCAGGCAGATCTTACGATTGAGCGTGCCCGCCAGATTCTGCAGCGTATCGGCCAGTACCAGCAGGAGCGCGTCCGGGAACGACTGTTGCAGCGGTTTCCCACGCCGATTGTCCCAAGTGTGGCGATCAATGCCGTGACAGATCTAGGAACGCTTGCGGGTCGATGGATTGCCGAACCGTTTGCGTCAATTGAGAACAGTCTGGACGGCGATCGCTGGCGCGCCTCCCTGCCGCCATTGGCGACGGCCGCAGGTTTCGGGCTCCTGTTGCTGGCAGCCGGGTTCTTCTGGTTGCGGCGCCGCATGGGGCGGGGTGCCCATATCGATGCACCAAACTTTCCGCACAAGCTCATGGCAGCCGTCGTCACCGTTGTTTCGGTCGGGCTGCTCCCGGTTATCGCGATCGCCGGCCCCGTCTATATGATCCTGGAGCGGGACCTGATCACCGGCGCGCCTGCCGAACTGCTGCTCGCCTCGGCGAAAACCCTCTGTCGGTTCCTGTTCGCTTTCAGTCTTCTGCACGCGGCGATCGCCCCGCGCGCCCCGGCCTGGCGCCTGTCGGACATTCCCGACGATGTTGCCCCAGCAGTCTTCCGCCGTGCGGTGGCTCTTCTGGTGATTCTGCAACTCGCGGTCTTTGTCGGCCAATCCGCGAACCTTCTGGCGGCGACCCCGCCGCTGCTGTCGATGTTCGTCCTGGTCGCGTCCGTGCTGTTTTCGATCAATCTGTTCGCGCTGCTCGGCGTCCGGTGGAACATTGTCCGTAGAAGGGAAGTGGAGACAGCTGATACGGGAGCTTCGGAAGCCGACGACGGTGGGCCGCTCTGGTTGGATATCGGGGTCCTGATCCGGCTCATCCTCGTAGCCGCGGCCATTGCCACGCCGGTGATCGCGATGCTTGGCTACAGCCGCCTCTCGATCTTTCTGATGAGTCGTCTTCTGGATGCGGGACTGTTGATCTTTGCGCTGTACCTGTTCCGCTATCTGGTCCAGAGCGTCTGCGAGATCGCGATCATTCAAACCAGCCGGGTCAACCGGTTCTTCCGGACCGGGCTGGATCTCAATGATGGGGCTCTCGACAGGATCGGGTTTTGGACCCAGATCGCGACCGATGTTCTCATTCTGCTGGTTCTGGTGCTGGGGCTGGCCCTGATCTTCGGGGTGACCCCGGCAGAGCTGCAGATCGCGATGACTCGCGCTCTGGAAGGGGTTCAGATCGGCTCAATTAGCATCGCGCCGGGCGCCCTGCTGGCCGCCATCATCAGCTTCGTCATCGCGCTGGTGGTGACCCGATTTCTTCAACGTGGACTGTCGCGCAGAATCTTCCCGCACACCCATATTGATACCGGCGTACAGCATTCGGTCAACGCGGCGATCGGCTATGCCGGGGTCGCGGTGGCTCTGTTGGTGGCGGTTGCGGTCGCCGGCATCGATCTGTCGAACATCGCTCTGATCGCCGGTGCCCTCTCGGTCGGCATCGGTTTTGGGCTGCAGGCCATCGTCAACAATTTCGTCTCGGGCCTGATCCTCCTGGCGGAGCGGCCGGTCAAGGTCGGGGACTGGATCCGCATCGGAGACCATGAAGGCTCCGTCAAACGGATCAACGTCCGTTCAACCGAAATTCAGACCTTCAGGCGGACCGACGTGATCATTCCGAATTCTGACCTGATCTCGAATGCGGTCGTGAACTTCACGCATAAAGACCGCCTGGGTCGGCTGGAATTCCCGGTGCCGGTCGGTTTTGACGCGGATCCGGACCGGGTCGCCGAGATCCTGATGCAGATCGCCCGCGAGCACCCGAACGTTGTCGACTGGCCGGCGCCGCACGTTCTGTTGAAAGGGTTCGGATCGCACACCATGCTGATCGAACTCAGGGTGTTTCTGGGGGATATCTGGACATATTATTTCCCGGTCATCAACGACATCAACCTCTCGATCGTCCGGGAGCTAAGGGCCGCGGGAATTCCCTTCCAGGCGCCCTATCAGGACATACACATGCTCCGCGAGGATCCCCAGGCAGCCAATCTCGTGCGGGTCACACCGGTCGGTTCCGACGGCCAACCACTCCCGTCCAACGGTGCTGTAGAGGCCGGCGGTGACGGGCCGGAGCGGTAGCCGGTCTCAGAGCACTTCCGCCTGCTCCCGCAGCACGAACTTCTGGATCTTGCCGGTCGATGTCTTTGGCAGATCGCAGAACACCACGGTTTTCGGGGCCTTGAACCGAGCCATATGGTCCCGGCAAAAAGCGATAACCTCGTCAGCCGTCAACTCGACCCCCGGTTTCGGCGTGACAAAGGCACAGGGCGTCTCTCCCCATTTCTCATCGGTCTTCGCGACGACCGCCGCCTCCATGATCTTGGGATGGCGGTAGAGGACATCCTCGACCTCAAGCGAGGAGATGTTCTCGCCTCCGGAAATGATGATGTCCTTCGAGCGGTCCTTCATCTCGGCATAGCCGTCCGGGTGCAGCACGGCCAGATCGCCCGAGCGAAACCATCCCTGCCCCAACGCGTCTTCCGTCGCGGCCGGGTTCTTGAGGTACCCTTTCATGACCGTGTTTCCGCGCAACCAGAGCTCTCCGATGGTCTGGCCGTCCTGCGGCACATCCTCCAGCGTCTCGGGATCGACCACGCGCATGCCTTCAAGGGTCGGGTACCAGACGCCCTGGCGCGCCATACGGCGGGCCTTGGCCTCCAGATCCAGATCGTCCCATTCCGGTGGCCATGCGCAGATGGTCGAGGGTCCATAGGTCTCGGTCAGCCCGTACAGATGGACAACCGAGAACCCCATCTGCTCCATCCCGGAGATGGTCGAGCTTTGCGGCGCCGCGCCACCGGTCGCGATCCAGACCTGATGCGTGAACGCGGCCTTCGTTTCTTCGGGAGCGTGGATCAGCATGGTCAGAACGATCGGCGCGCCGCACATATGCGTTACCTTGTGGGCCGCGATCAGCTGGAAAATCAGCTCCGGATCAACCTTGCGCAGACAGACATGGGTGCCGCAGACCGCCGTCACCCCCCAGGTATACGTCCAGCCGTTGCAGTGGAACATGGGCAGGGTCCAGAGGTAGCGGGTCTCCCGGTCCAGCTGAAAGGCGATCGCGTTGCCCATGGCGTTCATGTAGGCGCCCCGATGGTGGAACACGACGCCCTTCGGATTTCCGGTCGTTCCGCTAGTGTAGTTCAGGGCCAGGGCCTGCCATTCGTCCACCGGCCAGGTCCAATCGTATTCCGGATCCCCGGTCGCCAGCAGCTGCTCGTACTCCATCTCGCCCAGGGCCTTGCCACCCTCGGCCAGAGCGTCGTCGATCCAGATCACCGGCGGCTTGCGCTCCGACAGCCCGACCGCCTCCTCGACAACCGGCGCCAGTTCTTTATCGACCAGAACCAATTTGCTTTCGCCGTGATCCAAGATGAAGGCGATCGCCGCCGAATCCAGACGCGTGTTCAGCGCGTTCAGCACGCAGCCGGCCATCGGCACGCCGTAATGCGCCTCCAGCATGCCCGGCGTGTTCGGCGCCATGATCGACACCGTGTCACCGAGCCCGAGCCCGCGCGCGGCCAGCGCCGAGGCGAGCTGTCGTGTCCGGCGGTACATGTCCCCATAGGTCCTGCGCAGATCCCCGTGGATCACCGCGACCTTGTCCGGATAGGCGGTCGCCGCGCGTTCGAGGTAGTCCAGCGGGGTCAAGGCCATGTGATTCGCTGCGGTCCGACCGAGACCCTGGTCGAAGATACTGGCAGCGGAATTGGGCGCGATTTGGGTCATGAACGGTCGAGGCCTCCCGGGGCCGATTGAATTCTGGAGTCGCGCGTTTTTCTCGACGGCTGCGCGACTGCGTCATTCAAGGTCGCCGTCTGCCCAGCGTCAAGCGACTCAGCCCTATACCCCTAATTACCTAATGATTTTCAATAAATTAGATTCCATCAAACTGACCGCACCAGCGTTAGGGTGAGGGTCCGATCGACCGGGTTGCCCCCCTCCGGACAGCGCGTTAGGCTTGGACCATGCGTATAGACATTTTTTCAGATGTGATCTGCCCGTGGTGCTTCATCGGCAAGCGCCGCATGGAACGTGCCCTGACTGAACGGCCCCAGGACTCGGTCGAGATTTTTTGGCGTGCGTTTCAACTCAACCCCGATATGCCGGTCCAAGGCATGCCTCGACAGCTCTATTTGCAGACCAAGTTCGGTGGCCCCGAGCGGGCGGAGCAGATCTACGACAATATCCGTGCGAACGGAGAGAAAGAGGGCATTGCCTTCCGCTTCGATCTGATCGAGCACACGCCCAACACGGTCAAGGCGCACAGGATTCTGCGTCATGCGACCAATCTGGGTTTCGGCGACGCGATGGCGGAGCGTCTGTTCACCGGGTACTTCCTCGAAGGGGCGAATATCGGTGAGCCGGATGTGCTGGCGGATTTGGCCGGCGAAGTCGGCATGGACGGGGACGAGTGCCGCGACTGGCTCGCCAGCAGTGCCGAAAATCCCGAAATCATGGCCGAGACCCGCTTCGCATACGAGAACGGCATAAACGGGGTGCCCTGTTTCGTGTTCAACCGGCGCTATGCCCTCGCGGGCGCGCAGGAGCCGGAAGCCTTTTTCCCGCTGTTCGAGCTTGCCAACAACGAAGATACGGATTCCGAAAGTCCGGAACCGCCGGCCGCTGCCAATATGGCGTGATGTGACCGGGCAGCGGCACTGCCATCCCCGGTAACCCTTCGATCCTGAGACCGTATCCGAGATCTCGGTGCGCTCGAATCACGCCGCGATCGCCACCAGCTCCTGCATCAGCCGCGTCAGACCCTGAACCCGCAACTCCGGCGTGCCCCAGGCGCGGCGGTAAACCAGCTTATGATCTGGGCGGAGTTGGATCGTGCCGGCTTGCTTGTGCATGAACTCCACCAATCCACCGGGATTCTTGAAGCTGTTGTCCCGGAAGGCCAGCAATGCGCCCTTCGGGCCCGCATCGACCTTCTCGACCCCCGCCGACTTGCACAGCCTTTTGATCGCTATGACCTTCAGCAGGTTCTCGACCTCCGCCGGCATGGGGCCGAACCGGTCGACCATCTCGGCTGCGAAGCTTTCGATTTCCTGCTGATCCAGCAGATCGGCGATGCGGCGGTACAGACTCATCCGCACGGTCAGATCGGGCACATAAGCGTCCGGGATCATCACCGGCATCCCGATCGCGATCTGCGGGGTCCAACCCGCCTCAATCTCTTCGCCGATGCCCTCACCCGACTTGGCCGCCTCGACCGCCTCGCGCAGCAGTTCCTGATACAGTTCGATCCCGACTTCCTTTACGTGTCCGGACTGTTCCTCGCCGAGCAGATTACCGGCGCCACGGATATCCATGTCGTGGCTGGCCAGCGAGAAACCCGCGCCCAGGCTGTCCAGGGTCTGCATCACCTCGAGCCGACGTTTCGCCACCTTGTTCAATACTTTCGTGGGATGGGTGGTGAGATAGGCATAGGCCCGGGTCTTCGATCTCCCCACCCGCCCGCGCAGCTGATAGAGCTGCGCCAAACCGAACATATCGGCCCGGTGAATGATGATCGTGTTGGCGGACGGGATATCGAGCCCGGATTCCACAATGTTCGTGGACAGAAGGATATCGAACGCCCCGTCGGTGAATCCGGTCATCACGTCTTCGAGCTCGGTCGGGGTCATCCGCCCGTGGGCCATCGCGATCTTCGCCTCAGGCACCAGCGTCGTGAGGCGCTCGCGCACCCGGCTCAGATCCTCAAGACGTGGGCAGACATAGAAGATCTGTCCCCCACGATAGCGTTCCCGCAGGATCGCCTCGCGGATGATCACCCCGTCATAGGGCATCACGAAGGTCCGGACCGCCAGGCGGTCGACCGGCGGGGTCGCGATCAGGCTCAGCTCCCGCACACCGGAGAGTGCCAACTGCAGCGTCCGCGGAATCGGTGTCGCCGTCATGGTGAGCACGTGGACTTCCTTGCGGAGGTCCTTGAGGCGTTCCTTCTGGCCGACGCCGAAATGCTGCTCCTCGTCGACGATCACCATGCCCAGCTGTTTGAAATCGACGGACTTTGCCAAAACTGCATGGGTTCCGACCACAATATCGACGTCGCCGTCTGCCATGCCCTTCTTGATTTCGGCAGCGTCCTTCGCCGTCACCATGCGCGACAATTGCTCGACCCTGACCGGCAGACCCTGGAACCGGTCCCGGAACTGTCGGTAATGCTGACGGCATAGCAGGGTGGTCGGCACAACCACAGCCACCTGATAGCCGTGCATCGCGACCGCCAGGGCCGCCCGCAGCGCCACCTCGGTCTTGCCGAACCCGACATCGCCGCAGATCAGACGATCCATTGCACGACCGGAGCCGAGATCGGTGATCACATCGTCGATCGCCTTCAACTGGTCGTCGGTCTCGGTATAGGGGAACTTGGCACAGAACTCGTCATAAACCCCGGACGGCGGGACCAGCCGCTCGACCTTCCGCAGTTCCCGCTCGGCGGCGATATTGATCAGCTGTTCCGCCATATCGCGAAGCCGCTTCTTGACCCTGGCCTTGCGCGCCTGCCAGCCGGCCCCGCCCAGGCGGTCGAGCTGCGCCCCGCCCTCTTCCGAGCCGTAGCGCGACAGCACGTCGATATTCTCGACCGGCACGAACAGCTTGTCGTTTCCGGCATATTGCAGCCGCAGACAGTCGTGCGGCGCGCCGCCGATCTCCAGGGTCTCCAGGCCGAGATACTGGCCGATGCCATGCTCGGTATGGACCACGAAATCGCGCTCGGTCAGAGAGGAAACCTCCCGCAGGAAGTCCTCGCCCCGCCGCTTGCGGCGCTTGGTCGGGCGCACCATCCGCTCACCGACGATATCCGGTTCCGCGATCACGGACAGGCCCTCGAACCGGAACCCGCGTTCGACCGGCAGGACCAGGGCCGCGGTCGCTGCCTTCGGCAGCGCCCTCGCGTCCTCCAGGCTTCCCACCGCGACGATGGATTTCAACCCATGCTCCCCCAGCAAGTGGGCCAGACGATCCCGCGAGCCGGTGGAGTACCCGGCGACGATCACCCTGGCCTTGCCCGCTTCAACGGCCACAGCGTCGGCCGCCGCCTGGTAAATCTCCGTTCCGCCCCGGGTCCGCGCTTCGGTCAGATCAACGCCGCCTTTGGCCCCGCAGTCGACCACGGCCGGACCATCCGGTGACGCGAACGGCGTGAACGCGCCCACCACCCGATCCGACAGCAGGGTCGCCAGCTCCGCCTCCCCCAGATACAGCGCGTCAGCGGGCAGCGGGCGGTAGATCCCACCGGCCTCGGAGCCGCTGACCTTCAGCATGTCGGCCCGGGCGGTGTGATACTCGTGGATCTGCTCGAACCGATTGGTCGCCGCCTCCTCGGCCTGATGGTCGAGCGCGATGACCGCATCAGGCACGTAATCGAACACCGTCGCCATGCGCTCGTGAAACAGCGGCAGCCAGTGCTCCATTCCGCCGTGACGGCGACCGGCGGTGACCGCGTCGTAGACCGGATCGGACGTCACTTCGGCACCAAACAGACCTCGATACCCTTGGCGGAACCGCTGGACCGAGGCGTCGTCCAAGAGCAGCTCGCCGGTCGGGCGGAAAATCACCTTCTTGGACTTGCCGCTGGTGCGCTGGCTCATCGGGTCGAAGCGTCGGATGCTTTCCAACTCATCGCCGAAGAAATCCAGCCTGACGGGTTCCTCGAACCCGGTCGGATAGACATCGATGATCCCGCCGCGCACCGCGTACTCGCCCGCTTCCCGCACAGTATCGGTCCGGCCGTAGCCGGAGCGGGTGAACATCGCCAGCAATTCGTCCAGCTTGGCCTCATCACCGACCTGCAGGCCCATCCCGGCACCGATGAAGAACTCGCGCGGCGGCACCCGTTGCAGGAGCGCGTTCACGGTCGTGAGAATCAGCCTGTCAGCCTTGCTCCTGGTGACCAGCCGGGCGAGTGAGCGAACCCTCTGGCCGACAACCTCGCCGTTCGGTGACACCCGGTCATAGGGCAGGCAATCCCAGGCCGGCAGCAGCACCGTCTTGAGGTCCGGCTCGATCACCTCGAGCAGGGCCTGCATGGTCGCCATGCGGGAATCGTCGCGGGCGACATAGACGACCGATCCCCGCTCCCGGGTCAGCCGCGACAGGGCTATGCCGTCGACCCCATCCGGGGCGGAGGAAACCGTGACCCGGCCGACGGCGCGGGGAAACTTACTCAGATCCATAAGGCGATGCCGGTCCGCAGGGCCGACCCACAGGCGGGGTCAGGCGTTGGGTTTGAAGTTCTGAATCATTCGGAGTACGTCGGTATCGTATTCCTCGGGGGCGGGCTCCCGCCCGGAGATCCATTTGTAGAGGCGCGGATCGTCGATCTCCAGCAGGTGCTCGTAGCGGTCCAACTGCGCCTCGTCCAGGTCCGCCAGATGCCGGTTGGCGAAGCCGCCGAGCATCACATCGGTCTCCTTGGTTCCGGTATAGGAACTGCGGTACTTGAGCCGCTTGCGACGGGCGTCCAATGTCTCGGACATAACGACCTCCTCGAAAAGCCTTCGGGGACAAAATTCGGTGTCGGCATTCAGGCTGACATCACCGGACGGTAGGATATAACGCTCCGGTCACGCTCCGACCACCCCAAGCCGCGCGTCATTTCGTACCGTCAACCGCCACGAGCCCGCCTTGCCCCGTCCGGAAATCCTGTTTGCGCTATTTGCCGACCTGTCCCGACTGAAAGGGATCGGGCCGCGCTATGCCAAGCTGATCGAAAAGGCGGCCGGCCCGAAGATCATCGATCTGTGCTGGCATCTTCCGACAAGTGTCGTGGACCGACGGTTCTCCCCCCCGATCGCGAGCGCTCCGGAAGGCCGTATCGCAACGATCACCGTCACGGTCCTGGAGCATCGTCCGGGGGGGAACCGCCGCGCGCCCTACAGGGTGGTGGTAGAGGATGAGAGTGCCGAGATGGATCTGGTCTATTTCCACGTGAAGGGAGACTGGGTCGAGAAACTGTTGCCCGTCGGCCAGAAGCGGGTGATCAGCGGCAAGATCGAGCGCTACCGGGACCGTGCCCAGATGCCGCATCCGGAGCATGTTGTGGTCGAGGCCGAGGGGCCGTCGATCATGACGGTTGAACCGGTCTATCCGACGACCGAAGGCCTGCCGCAGAAGACCCTCAGGCGCGGGATCGAGCAGAGCTTGGCGGGCCTGCCGAAATTGACCGAATGGATCGAGCCGACCCTGATGGGCCGGGAGATGTGGCCGGCCTGGGATGAGGCGATGCGGACTGTCCACAATCCCGCCCTACCCGCCGATATCCAGCCCGACCACCCGGCCCGGATCCGGCTCGCCTATGACGAGCTGCTGTCCAATCAGCTCGCCCTCTCCCTGGTACGGGCGCGCATGAAGCGGGCCAAGGGACGGTCGCTCAAGGGCGACGGGGCCTTGCGCAAAAAGGTGCTGGACGCCCTGCCGTTCAAGCCGACCGGTGCCCAGCTGACCGCACTTGCGGAAATCGAAGGCGATATGGCCGCCGACACCCGCATGCTGCGCCTGCTGCAGGGCGATGTCGGCAGCGGCAAGACCCTGGTCGCGCTGATCGCCATGCTGAATGCCGTCGAGTGCGGCGCCCAGGCGGTGCTGATGGCGCCGACCGAGATCCTGGCGCGTCAGCATTTCGCGTCCATCGAGCCGATCGCCCGCGCCGCCGGACTCCGGGTCGAGATCCTCACCGGACGCGACAAGGGCAAGGCCCGGCAGGAGGCTCGCCTGCGGATCGCCGAGGGCGCCGCCCAGATCGCGGTCGGCACCCACGCGCTGTTTCAGGACGGGGTCGAGTTCCGGGACCTGGCGCTGGTCATCGTGGACGAGCAGCACCGGTTCGGCGTGCACCAGCGGATGAGCCTCTCCGAGAAGGGCGCCGGGGTCGATACGCTGGTGATGACCGCCTATGGCGATCTGGACGTCTCGAAACTCGACGAGAAGCCGCCCGGACGGAAGCCGATCAAAACCAACTTTCTCTCTATCGAGCATCTGGACCGGGTGATCGACCGAGTGGCAGTCAATTTGGACGAAGGCGCAAAGATCTACTGGGTCTGCCCGCTGGTCGAGGAAAGCGAGCAGAGCGATCTGATGGCCGCCGAGGAGCGCGCCGCCACCCTGCAGCGCCGGTTCGGCGAGCGGGTCGCGGTCGTCCACGGACGCATGAAGGCGGCCGCGAAGGACGCCGTCATGCACGCGTTCAAGGACGGCTCTGTCGACCTGCTCGTGGCCACCACCGTGATCGAGGTCGGCGTCGACGTGCCGGCCGCCACCGTGATGATCATCGAGCACGCCGAGCGGTTCGGATTGTCCCAGCTTCACCAGCTGAGGGGCCGGGTCGGGCGGGGCGACCGTGAATCGGCCTGTCTGCTGCTCTACGGCAACCCGATCTCGGAAACCGGCAGGGCGCGGCTCAAGGTGATGCGGGACACCGAGGACGGGTTCCTGATCGCCGAGGAGGACCTGCGGCTGCGCGGTGCCGGCGAGGTTCTGGGGACCAAGCAGAGCGGCCTGCCGGCTTTCCGTCTGGTGGACCCGGAGGAGCACGTCCATCTGCTGTCGACCGCCCGCGACGACGCGCGTTTGCTGCTCGACAAGGACCCGGAACTGGAAGGCCAAAGAGGCCAGGCCGCCCGCACCCTGCTCTATCTGTTCGAGCGGGATGGGGCGGTCCGCTACCTACGGGGCGCGTAGCTAGACGACCGGGCTCAAGCCGCCGTCGACATTGATGCCGGTTCCGGTGACGTAGCCCGCGTTCTCCGAGGCCAGGAAACAGGCCAGATCCGCGAATTCCTCTGATAGCCCGTAGCGGCCCAGCGGAATGGCCTTGCCGATCTCGGCGTAGTACTCGTCGAGGGAACGGTTGTCGCCCGCCTTCTCGTGGCGCTTCTCCCACTGGTTCGAGCGGATCTTGCCGACCAGCATCGCGTTGACCAGCACGTTATGAGGCGCAAACTCGCTCGCCAGCAGCTTGGTCAGCGCCAGACCGGCCGCCCGGCTGACGGCGGTCGGGGCGCCGTCGGCCTGGGGTGCTTTCGCGCCGATGTTCAGAACGTTGATGATCCGGCCCCATTTCCGCTCCGCCATTCCCGGCAGCACCCGGCGGCAGAGCCGCACATGGGCGAACAGCTTCAGGTCCAGATCGGTCTGCCAGGCCGCGTCATCGACCTCCAGGAACGGGCCCCGCGCGGAAGTCCCCGCATTGTTGACCAGAATATCCACCTGCCCCAGCGCCGCCTCGGCCGCGTCGATCAGATGGGCGCAGCCCTCTGCGGTGGAGACGTCCGCCTGAACGGCGGTGACGTCCTGGCCGGTGGCCTCCTTGATCGCGAGCTTGGCCGCTTCGAGACTGTCCGCGCCCCGGCCCGCGATCACCACCTTCGCGCCAGACTCCGCATATCGTGTGGCGATCGACCGTCCCAGGCCCAAGCTGCCACCGGTGATCACCGCGCCGCGCCCATCCAATCGAATATCCATGCTCCGCGTTCCCTCGTTTTCTGAATTTTAGGTTAGGCGTCCGGCCCGGCGACAATACCGTCATCGTGAAGCTTTCCAATCGCCCCACTGTCGAGTCCCAGACGCTCCGCCAGGATCTCGTCGGTATCCTGCCCCAGCACCGGGGCCGGGCGCACCGGCTCCCGGGGAAGCGCCTTGAACACGATCGGCGAGCCAGGAGTGAGGTAACTGCCGATGCCGGTATGAGCGACCTGTTCGAACATCGGGTTTGCAGTTGACGCCCGTTTGTCCGTCGCCAGCATCTCTCTTACCGACTGATAGGGCCCCCAGCTCAATCCCGCCGCGTCGAACAGGTCCCCGATCTCGGTGAGCGGATGGGCCGCGATCCACTTCGCGACCAGCGCGAACAGTACCTCGCGCCAGGTGAAGCGCTGACCCTCGTCGGCGAAATCCACCTCCAGTGCCGTCTCCAGCGCCTTGACCCGCGCCTCGATACCGCAGACCCGGCAGAGGTTCTTCCACTGCTTGACGGTGATCGCGACCACCATGATCCGTTTGCCGTCGGCGGTCTCGAAATCCCGGCCGAAGGCGCCGAACAGGTCGTTGCCGATCGGCTTGCGGTCATCGTCGTTCACCTGAACCTCGGCGATCTGGCCGAGATTGCCGACCATGGCCATGGCGATGTCAGAAAGCGAGACCTCGACCCTCTGGCCCTTGCCTGTCTCCTCCCGTTGGCGAATGGCGCCCAGCATCCCAAGCGCCGCGTGCAGGCCACACCCGATGTCCCAGGCCGGCAGCACGTGGTTCACCGGTCGGGTGTCCGGTCCGGTCAGCTCCGGAAACCCGACCGCGCAGTTGATGGTGTAGTCGACGGCCGGCGCGCCGTCCGGGCTGCCCTGCACCACGACCGAGATCGCGTCCGCCCGCTTTTTCTCGAGTTCGGCCTGGGCGAGCCACGGCACCTCCGCGAAATTGGTCAGCAGCACGCCGGCATTCGGGCCCGGACGGGTCGCCAGTTCCTGCACCAGCTCCCGGCCCTCGGGCTTGCGCAGATCGACCGCGACGGACCGTTTGCCTTTGTTCAATCCGGCCCAGTAGAGGCTGCGCCCGGTATCCTTGGTGAGCGGCCAGCGCTTGTAGTCCAAGCCACCGCCGATCATGTCGACCCGGATCACCTCCGCGCCCAACTGCGCGAGGGTCATGGCGGCCAAGGGTGCGGCAATAAAGGCCGAGCATTCGACAACGGAAAGTGAACGGAACAGGGAATACACGGGCGGCGCCTCTGCGGTTCGGTGAAAAGCCAGGTCACGAAAACCTGCGCACAGTAGCGCGCAACTCCGCTCTTGCCGAGACAACCCCATGCAGAGTTCGCTAGCATCTCGGCAGGACACTCGTTCCGCACCGCTTTCCGTCGCCAAATTAGTCAAGGAGACCACGCATGAGCGCAGCACAAGCCGGCACGACCGAACGGTTCATGGCGATGAAGGGCGGCGGCTACTATTCGAAGGCGACCACCGGCGCGAAGGACGTGATCGATCGGGCGACCCCTCTCATCTTGGATGCGCTGGACCGGATGGCACCGGCCGACGACGGCTCGACCTTCACCATGGCGGATATGGGCTGCGCCGATGGGGGAACCTCAATCGACATGGTGCGCACTGTGCTGGCGCGGATCCGTGAGAAGGTGCCGTCCCGGTCGCTCCAGATGGTCTATACCGATTTGCCGAAGAACGATTTCAGCCAAGTTTTTCAGAATATTCACGGCCAGTCCGACCTGAACGGCTACGCCGACGACATCTCGAACCTTTACGTCTACGCTTCGGCAACATCTTTTCATAAGCCGATGTTTCCACCTGGCAGCCTGAACCTGGGGTTCTCCGCAACCGCGTCCCACTACATCAGCGAGGTTCCGACCGAGATCCCCGATCACGTCCACATGGTGGGCGCAAGCGGTGCCGCCCGCGCCGCTTTCGAGGAGCAGGGTGCGAAAGACTGGCGCAGCATGCTGGTCAACCGGGCGCGGGAGCTGGCGCCGGGCGGCCGGCTGGCGCTGTTCAACTTCGGGATCGACGAGGAGGGCCGCTATCTGGGGCACACCGGTGGCGTCAGCATGTTCGACACCTTCAACGCCCTGTGGCAGGGCCTGTGCGAGGACGAGGTGATCACCGGGCGGGAGTACCGTGCGACCAACTTTCCGCAATGCTACCGGACGGTGGAGCAGTTCATCCGGCCCTTTGAGGATCCGTCGGACCCGGTTCATCAAGCCGGATTGCGGATCGATCACGTGGAGACCCGGGTCGTCCCCTGCCCGTTCGCGACCGACTTCAAGCAGCACCGCGACCCGGTCCGGTTCGCCAAGAGCTACATTCCGACCCTGAGGTCCTGGAGCGAGGCGACCTTCGCGAAAGGCCTGTCCGCCGACCGCCCGATCGAAGAACGCCAGGCGATCATCGACTCGTTCTACGGTAACTATGAATCCCTGGTCGCCGACAGCCCGGACGGTCACGCGATGGACTACGTCCACTGCTACCTGATCGCCCGCAAGGAGGGCTGACGACCCCTTGCCTTTAGAAGAACACGAACCCGATGACCAGGAAGACCGGCATCAGGATCACACAGGACCAGATCATGTAGCCGAAGAAGCTCGGCATCGGCACACCGCGCTCCTCGGCGATCGCCTTGACCATGAAATTGGGCGCGTTGCCGATATAGGTGTTCGCCCCCATGAACACCGCGCCCGCCGAGATCGCCAGCAGGGTGTTGGCCAGCGGTCCCATCAACTCCTGCGCGTCGCCCCCGGCCGTGTTGAAGAACACCAGATAGGTCGGCGCGTTGTCGAGGAAGGAGGACAGGATACCCGTCAGCCAGAAATAGGCCATGTTCACCGGTTCGCCGGTCTCCGAGCTGACCGCCGTGATCACACTGCTCAACGAGCCGTCGCTTCCTGCCTTGAGGATGGCAATGGCGGGGATGATCGTCAGGAAGATCCCGATGAACAGCTTGCCGACTTCCAGAATCGGGAACCACGAGAATCCATTGGCGGAGCGGCTGTCGCGGCTGGTGATCTTCCAGGACACATAGGCAATGGCCAGCAGCAGAACATCACGCGCGATGTTCTGAAGTTCCCAATTCACATGGTAGATCGTGAGCTGAATCCCCGGCTTCCAAACACCCGACAACAGGACCGCACCGACCACGCCACCCAGCAACAGGATGTTCACCCCGCCCTCGACAGCGAGGGTCTCGCCATCGCCGGCACGCTTCGCCTTATAAGACTCGTCCTCGCGGGCGTAGAGAATGCTGTCGACCACAAAGAACAGAACCAGAAGAATTCCAGAGGCCATCGCCATGGGCGCCAGCATGTGGGTGGTCGGCCAGAAGAACGACACGCCCTTCAGGAAGCCGAGGAACAACGGCGGATCGCCGAGCGGCGTCAGGGAGCCGCCAATATTCGCTACCAGAAAGATGAAGAAAACCACCACATGGACGACGCTCTTCCGCCCCTCGTTGGCGTTCAGGATGGGCCGGATCAACAGCATCGCGGCTCCTGTCGTGCCCATCCAGCTCGCGATTACCGTGCCTAAGAGCAGGATCGCGGTGTTGACGATCGGCGACCCCTTGAGGGAGCCGCGCAGGCGCACGCCACCGGCGACCGTGAACAACGACAGAAGCAGAATGATGAACGGAATGTATTCCAGCAGCATGACGTGCAGGACTTCGTAGAGCGCCAGCTGCCAGCCGAAAAAGATCGCGAAAGGGATCAGAAACGCCAGAGCCCAGAAAGCGGAAATCTTGCCGAAATGGTGATGCCAGAAATTCGGCGCGACCAACGGAAACACCGCGATCGACAGCAGAATTCCTGCGAACGGAACCGCCCAGTAGAGCGGCATGAGCGACCCGTCCAAATGCGGCGCCCCCTCGCCGGCGGCCAGGGCCGGTGCAGCCGTCGCAATCAGCGCCACGAGCCCCCCAATGCCGCCGAGCGCGCCCTTTCGGAGTCCGCTGATCGCTTTCATTTTCACACTCATTTCGGACATTCGCCCCTCGTCCCGTTCCCCATAGGCCTTGGCGGAATTTCCCTGCCGCCGAAATCTCGGCGCGGAGTATGCCCCAAGGGCTCAGCCCCCGAAACCCCCACGCTCATGCCCCGATATCCCGCACCTGATGTCCTGTGGAGATTGGCGAGGGTGCGGAAATCATGGTAAGTCCGGCTTGAGACACGGTTCGGGGCCGATTTTGACGGGCCCGGCGGCAGACAAACAGAACGAATCGAGCCTTTCCAATGGAAATGAGCGGACAGCACACGATCCCGGCACCGCGTGAGACCGTATGGGAGGCGCTGAACGATCCCGAGGTGCTGAAACAGTGCATTCCGGGCTGCGAAGAGGTCAACAAGACCTCGGACACCAGCTTCGATGCCAAGGTTTCCGTCAAGGTGGGCCCGGTGAAAGCCAAGTTTGGCGGCGCTGTGACCCTGTCCGATATCGATCCGCCGAAAGGCTACACCATCTCCGGTGAGGGCAAGGGCGGGGCTGCCGGATTCGCCAAGGGTGGCGCCAAGGTCAGCCTGGAAGAGGCGGATGGCGGGGCCGCGACCGATCTGAGCTACGAGGTCAGCGCCAGCGTCGGCGGCAAACTCGCGCAGATCGGCGCACGGCTGATCGATTCGACCGCGAAGAAATACGCCAATGATTTTTTCACCAGATTCAGCGAACTCGCCGCAGCGCGCGCCAACGAGAGCGGAACGCCCGCCGCTGCACCCGCAGAGGCGGAACCTGCCTCGAAGCCTGCTGCCCCTTCACCGAAACCCCATGTTCAACCGGAGGCCAAAACCGTGGTCAATGCTCCCCTTGCAGCCGAGCGCGAGAAGCGCGGCGTTCCCGTCGAAAACGTCTACGACGGCCCGAACTGGCAACTTCTGCTGAGCCTCGGCATCTCCGCCGTCGCCTGTGGCCTGTTCCTGCTGGCCGTCTGAAAACTGTCCGAAACCGGTCCAATCCGGGATCAAAAGCACATATTGTCAAATCTGAGACGACAATCGGGGGAAACCACATGAAGGTCCGCGCCGCCATCGCCATCCAAGCCGGCAAGCCGCTGGAAATCGCCGACGTCGACTTGGAAGGTCCGAAAGAAGGCGAGGTTCTGGTCGAGATGAAGGCCACCGGCATCTGTCACACCGACTCCTTCACCCTGTCAGGCGGCGATCCCGAGGGGATCTTCCCGACCATTCTCGGCCATGAAGGTGCGGGTGTGGTGGTCGATGTGGGCCCCGGCGTGCGGACCCTGAAGAAGGGTGACCATGTGATTCCACTCTACACCCCGGAATGCCGGGAATGCGAATACTGCCTGAACCCCAAGACCAACCTCTGTCAGGCGATCCGCACCACCCAGGGCCAGGGCCTGATGCCCGACGGCACCAGCCGGTTCAGATTGGACGGCAAGCCGCTCTACCACTACATGGGATGCTCCACCTTTGCGAACTACTCGGTCCTGCCGGAGATCGCGCTGGCGAAGATCCGCGAGGACGCGCCGTTCGACAAGGTCTGCTATATCGGCTGCGGCGTGACCACCGGGATCGGCGCCGTCATCAACACCGCCAAGGTCGAGCCGGGCTCGAATGTGGTGATCTTCGGACTCGGTGGAATCGGCCTGAATGTGATCCAGGGCGCCCGCCTCGCCGGAGCCGACATGATCGTCGGTGTCGACCTGAACCCGGCCCGCAAGGCGCTGGGCGAGAAGTTCGGCATGACCCATTTCGTCAATCCGAAAGAGATCGACGGCGATATCGTGGCCCATCTGGTGGAGCTGACCAAGGGCGGCGCCGACTACTCGTTCGAGTGCATCGGCAACGTGAATACGATGCGCCAAGCCCTTGAATGCGCTCATAAAGGCTGGGGCGAGAGCATCATCATCGGTGTGGCCGGAGCCGGTCAGGAAATCTCCACCCGCCCGTTTCAGCTGGTGACCGGCCGGTCCTGGCGCGGCACGGCCTTCGGTGGCGCACGCGGTCGGACCGACGTGCCGCAGATCGTCGACTGGTACATGGACGGCAAGATCAACATCGACGACCTGATCACCCACACCATGCCCCTCGAGGACATCAACAAGGGGTTCGATCTGATGCACGAGGGCAAGTCGATCCGCAGTGTCGTGGTTTATTGACCCGAAGAACGTCCGGCGTGAGGCGACCGACATGATCGATCCTGCTTCCGGGGGAGCCGGTGCCGCCACTGTGGAGATCTTCCAGCAGGTCGAAGCCGACCTGCCGGGGACGGCCTGCTTCGCGCCGGTGGTCGAGCGGTGGTGGGCTTTGGCCGAAGAGACCGGCACGCTTCCAGATGACCAGGCGTTCTGGCCGGATTCCTGGCCAGAGTTCGTGGGCCGCATCTCGATCGTCGAACCGATTGATGACGGGCAGGACTTCCGGTACGCCATTTATGCTGGCGCTATCGTGGACGCGGGCGGCGTCGACTTGACCGGTCGGCTTGTCTCGGAGTTCCCCTATGACGATTTGCGGAACGCCATTCGTCAGAGCCACAGCAATGCCCTTATGAACCTTTGTCCGGCGATCTGGCGATACCGGCACCTCTGGCGCGGCACCAGCTTCGATTACTGCACGCTCTATCTTCCGGTCCGCCGCGCGCGGGACGGATCGACCCGACTGCACACAATCATTGTGAACACCGACCCGAAACGCCGACGGCGCTACGCCGCCCGTTTCGCATCGGGGAGCCCGGATCTGACGCCGGAAGCTCTATTGCAACAAAGTTGACCCCGTTCCCCGCTTGACCCGAGCGGGCCGGACCATGAGACTAGAGACACGTGATTAGGCGGGCGTCCGAGTTGGCGTTGGCGTCCCTTGGCCTAAATCAGAAAAACAAGCTTCACTAATCAAGGTTCCATCTAGGGAGAATAAGGGCATGCCCACGGTATCTATGACGGTCAACGGCAAGAAGGTTTCGGGCGAGGTCGAAGGTCGCACCCTGCTCGTTCAGTTCTTGCGCGAAAATCTGCGACTGACCGGCACACATGTCGGCTGCGACACCAGTCAGTGCGGCGCCTGCGTCGTGCACCTGAACGGGGACTCCGTGAAGTCCTGCACCATGCTGGCCGCTCAGGCCGACGGCGCCGAGGTCACCACGATCGAAGGTCTGGCCGATGGTGAGACCCTGCACCCGATGCAGGAAGCCTTCCGGGAGCATCATGGCCTGCAGTGCGGGTTCTGCACCCCCGGCATGGTGATGAGCGCCGTCGACCTCGTGAAGAAGAACCCGAAGGCCAGCGAAGCGGAAATCCGCGAGTGGCTTGAAGGTAACATCTGCCGCTGCACCGGCTACCACAACATTGTGAAAGCGATTCAGCACGCACAAACCACGATGTCCGCCTGAGCATCCAGATAACTGGAAATTACAAGAATAAGCTCGGCGGTTAGCAACAGGGAGTGAAACCATGCAAGACGGAGCAACCGGAATCGGCGCATCCGTGAAGCGCGTTGAAGACAAGAGGTTCCTGACCGGCAAGGGTCGGTACACAGACGACATCAACCGGCCCGGTCAGGTTCACGCGTATATCCTCCGTTCTCCCCATGCCCATGCCACGATCAAGGGCATGAACAAGGCCGCCGCCGAGGCCGCCCCCGGTGTCATTGCCGTGTTCAACGGCGAGGACATGGAGGTCGGCTCCCTGCCCTGCGGCTGGCAGGTCAACAACAAGGACGGCTCGCCGATGCACGAGCCGGGGCATCCCCCGCTCGCCCGAGGCAAGGTGCGCCATGTCGGCGATCAGGTCGCGGTCATCATTGCCGAGACCCTGGAACAGGCGAAGGACGCTTCCGACTTGCTGGCCGTCGAGTATCAGACCCACGAAGCCTCCATCCACATGGACAAGGCTTTGGGCGGTGGGCCGCTGGTGCATGACGAGATCGGCACCAATCTCTGCTACGACTGGGAGATCGGCGACGAGGCGGAGGTGGACAAGGTGTTCGCCGGCGCCGCCCATGTCACCGAGATCGACATCGTCAACAACCGGCTGATCCCGAACGCGATGGAACCGCGGGCCGCAGTCGGTGAATACGACAGATCGGACGACCGCTACACCCTCTACACCACCAGCCAGAACCCGCATGTGATCCGGTTGCTGATGGGCGCGTTCGTGCTCTCCATCCCGGAACACAAGCTGCGGGTCGTCGCTCCGGATGTGGGCGGCGGTTTCGGCTCCAAGATCTATCACTACGCCGAGGAAGCAATCGTTACCTGGGCCGCGCCGAAGGTCGGCCGGCCGATCAAGTGGACGGCGGAGCGTTCGGAGAGCTTCATTTCCGATGCCCACGGCCGCGACCACATCAGTCATGCCAAGATGGCGATGGACAAGGACGGTAAGTTCCTGGGTCTCAAGGTTGCGACCAAGGCCAATATGGGGGCCTATCTCTCGACCTTCGCACCCTGCGTGCCGACCTATCTCTACGCGACCCTGCTGGCCGGCGTGTATACAACCCCGGTGATCTACTGCAACGTGAAGGCGGTCTTCACCCACACGGTGCCGGTCGATGCCTATCGTGGTGCCGGTCGTCCGGAGGCCACCTATCTGCTGGAACGTCTGGTCGCCAAATGCGCCCGGGAAACCGGTATCAGCCAGACCGACATTCGGCGGAAGAACTTCATCCCGGCCGACGCCTTCCCCTACCAGACGCCGGTTGCTCTGCAATACGACAGCGGTGATTACATCACCACGCTCGACGCCGCCGAGAAAGCCCATGACGTGGCCGGCTTCCCGGCCCGCAAGGCCGCCTCGGAAGCTAAGGGCAAGCGCCGGGGCATCGGTTATTCGACCTATCTGGAAGCCTGCGGGATCGCGCCGTCGGCCGTTGTCGGCTCGCTCGGAGCCCGCGCGGGTCTTTACGAGTCTGCCGAGGTGCGGGTGCATCCGACCGGGTCGGTTACGGTCTTTACCGGGTCTCACAGCCACGGCCAGGGTCACGAGACGACCTTTGCCCAGTTGGTTTCGGAAAAACTCGGGGTTCCCTACGACGCCATCGAGATCAGCCATGGCGACACCGACAAGGTGCAGTTCGGCATGGGCACCTACGGCTCCCGCTCCCTGGCGGTCGGCGGTGTGGCGATCGACAAGGCCCTGGACAAGGTGATCGCCAAGGCCAAGAAGATCGCCGCGCATATGATGGAAGCCTCAGATGAGGATCTGGAGTTCAAGGACGGCAAGTTCACCGTCGCCGGAACGGATCGGGAGCTGTCCTTCGGCGAAGTGGCCCTGTCCGCCTATGTCCCGCACAACTTTCCTCATGAGGAGCTGGAGCCGGGCCTGGACGAGAAGGCGTTCTACGATCCGCTGAACTTCACCTATCCCGGCGGCTGTCACATCGCCGAAGTCGAAGTCGACCCGGAGACCGGTGTCGTGACGATGGAACGGATGACGGCGGTCGACGATGTCGGCCGGGTCGTCAATCCGATGATCGTCGCGGGCCAGATCCACGGCGGCCTCGCCCAGGGCATCGGGCAGGCCCTGCTGGAAGGCTGCGTTTACGACGATTCCGGGCAGCTGCTGACCGGGTCCTATATGGACTACACGATGCCGCGCGCCGACAACCTGCCCAGTTTCGGGGTAGGGACGGAAAGCACGATGTGCACGCACAATTCGCTCGGCGTGAAGGGGTGCGGCGAGGTAGGAGCGATCGGCTCCCCGCCCGCCGTGATCAACGCGCTGGTCGATGCGCTCTGGGATGTTGGGGTCCGCGACATGCCTATGCCGGCGACCCCGCAGACCGTTTGGAATGTCATCAACTCCGCCGGGACGGCGGCCGCGGCCGAGTGATCGGCCACACGAACTCAAGGGAGTGACTTGGATATGTACGATTTCGCGTATCACAAACCGTCGTCCGTCTCGGACGCCGTCGCGGCGCTGCAAGGAGCCGAGGACGGTACGGTCATCGCGGGCGGCATGACGCTGATCCCGACGATGAAGCAGCGCCTGGCGCAGCCGTCGGATTTGATCGATCTGAGCGGTATCGGCGACCTCAAGGGCATCTCGGTGTCCGGCGGGACCGTCACCATCGGCGCCATGACCACCCATGCGGCGGTCGCAAACTCGCCGGATGTCCAGAAGGCGATCCCGGCGCTGGCTCATCTGGCCGGCCATATCGGAGACGCCCAGGTGCGGAACCGGGGCACCATCGGCGGCTCGATCGCCAACAACGATCCGACCGCCTGCTACCCGTCCGCCTGCCTGGCGCTCGGGGCTACGATCAAGACCGACAGCCGGGAGATCCCGGCCGAGGAATTCTTCGACGGCATGTTCAGCACGGCCCTCGAAGAGGGTGAGATGGTCGTGGCCGTCAGCTTCCCGGTTCCGGAGAAGGCCGCCTATATCAAGTTCCCGAACCCGGCATCGCGTTACGCGCTGGTCGGTGTGTTCGTCGCAAAGACGGCGGATGGTGTGCGGGTTGCGGTGACCGGCGCGGGTGAAGGCGGCGTCTATCGGGCGTCCGAGCTCGAGGGCCCGCTGTCCTCGAACTTCAGCGCGGACGCGATCAAGGACGTCAAGCTTTCGGCCGACGGCCTGAACAGCGACATTCACGCCAGTTCGGCCTACCGTGCGCACCTGGTCGGTGTGATGGCCCGTCGCGCAGTCGAAGCCGCTAACGCTTGATCCTCGCATAGGCGTCACCACGTATATTCGGATAGGGCCGGTCGCTAGATCGGCCCTTTTTCGTATCCCGCAAGGAAATCCGATCCATGTTTCGCCTCACCCTCCCCCTCGCCGTCTCGATCCTGCTTGCGGCATCTATCGTCGGTGACGCCCAGGCCAAGAACGACAAGGACAAGGGCAAACCGGCCCATGCCGGCAAGGTCACAGGATCAAGCGGGTCAGGAAGCGCGACCGATGTCGCGGTCGGCGCCGCCGTCGGGGCAGCCGCCGCAATCCTGACGGACTCGCTGCTGAGCGACCAGGACCGACGCATCATCGAAAGCTACTACCGGACCAACACGGTTTCCGCCCAGGCCCTGCCGCCCGGCATCGCCAAGAATCTGGCGCGCGGTAAGCCGCTACCGCCGGGCATAGCCAAGAAGCAGGTTCCAGAAGACCTTCGCACCCGGATCAAAATCCCAAGCGGATACGAGCTCAGCCAAGTCGGCACCGACGTGCTGCTGATCGAGGTCGGAAGCCGTGTGGTCACGGAGATCCTTAAGGATATCGTCCGAAACTAACGGTCCTCGGATTGCCCGATCTCGCTGCGCACAGGTCCGCAGATCCCCCCGAAAATGACTTGCCTTGTCACGTACAGCAACTATGTTGCAGCGCAACACTCATTGAAGGGTCTCTTCCATGCGCATCAATAAAATTTCCGTCGGCGAAAACCCGCCGTGGGACGTGAACGCGATCATCGAAGTCGGCGTCGGCTCGGATCCGATCAAGTATGAGATGGATAAGGAATCGGGCGCCCTGTTCGTCGACCGGTTCATGCATACGGCGATGCATTACCCGGTCAACTACGGTTTCATTCCGCACACCCTCTCCGACGATGGAGATCCGGTCGACATCATGGTGCTCGGCACCCATCCGATCATGCCGATGGCGGTGGTGCGGGTGCGTCCGGTCGGGGTGCTGGTGATGGAAGACGAAGGCGGACAGGATGAGAAGATCCTGTCGGTGCCGGTCAACAAGCTGCACCCCTATTACAGCAACATCGATACCTGGAAAGACGTACGCCCGATCCTGATCGATCAGATCCAGCACTTCTTCGAGCACTACAAGGACCTCGAGAAGGGCAAGTGGGTCAAGGTCCACCATTGGGGCGACGCCGAAGAGGCCGCAGACCTGATCCGCAAGGGCATCGAGAGCGGGAAGACATCGGGATAGGTGCGCTCCCAGCGCCTTCCGCACCCGCGTCCAAGGGTTGCTGCACATCGTTCAGGCTGCAATGACGGGCACCTCAGATCGTCCGGCTCTGCCCCTCGTTCTCGTCAGGGAACTCCATCTAGCGGCGCGACCGGCCTTCTGAAGAAGGTCTTCGGCGGATCCGGGCCTATGTCTCGATCCCGAGAAGCTGCGGGGCGATCCGGCGTTGGACAATCGGAAGCTGCGCCACGGTCCGCATGGCCGCATTGCGCGCCATCTGACCGAGCCCGGGCGGCAGTGACGCTATGCGGAACATCCGGTCCGTGATCGCGAGAATGCGGGCGCCGATCGGGTGCCGCTCGGCCTCATATCCCGCCAGAGTCCCATCAGCATGTCGCCGGGCGAAGGAGCACGCGTCCCAGAACCCCAGATTCATGCCGCGACCGCCGGCCGGCGAGTGCACATGCGCCGCGTCTCCCGCCAGGAATGCATTGCCCCCCTGATAATGCGCGGCCTGCCGCAGGGCCACGTGAAAGACCGACTGCCAGTGGACCTTCGTCACCAGGCTATCGGCCGGCAGCAATCCGAGCGCATCGTCGGTCTGGCTGATCGCACGGATCCGGTCCGGTCCGATCGGAACCGTGAACAGCATTGGGCCGGCCGTGCTCAGAAACAGGTTCACGTCTGAGTAGCCATGGGACCAGGACAGGGTCACGTCCGCCAGGCTCCAGGTGTTCTCGTATCGCGCGCCGACGAAATCGATATCCAGCGCTTTCCGGACTGTGCTGCGCGCGCCGTCGGCGCCGAGCAAGGTGCCGGCCACATGCTGCGTCTCGCTGCCGTCCGGTAAGGTCATGCGCGCGCGGATACCGCCCCCGGCCTCCTCGAGCCCGACCAAGGTTGTCCGTCGCTCGACATCAATTCCCAGGTCGCCCAGGGCCTCCGCCAAGATCCGCTCGGTCTCGCTTTGCGACAAGGCCAGCAGGAAATTGAAACGATGCCGGACCAGGGACAGATCCAGCGAGACCAGCGGCCGACCGTCGAGCCACAGGTTCGCGCGCCGTATCCTGATGCCCGCGGCCAGCAGCCGTTCGGTCACACCGGAAGGTTCCAGGAGTTCCAGCGACTGGACGTTGATGCCGACCGCCTTCGACAGGCCGGTGCGGGACTCCGAGGAATCGACGATCCGAACCGGCGTTCCCTGCCGTCCGAGTTCGATCGCGGCGGCCAGCCCGACAGGCCCCGCGCCGACGATCAGCACATTCGATTCCGCCATGCGTCGCCTCCGCTCAATAGCTTCGCGGCAACCCGAGCACCCGTTCTGCAATGTAACATTTTATCAACTCGGGCGACACCGGCGCGATGCGGGTGATCAGCACTTCGCGCAGGAGTCGTTCGACCCCGTATTCGGCGGCATATCCCATGCCACCCAGGGTCATCACCGCCCGTTCGCAGCTCTTGAATGCCGCCTCGGCTGCCAGATACTTAGCGGCATTCGCCTCGGCGGCGCAGGGAAGACCCGCGTCATAGAGCCCGGCGGCCCGCAGCACCATGCCCCAAGCCGCTTCCAGCTCCATCCAGCATTCGGCCAGCGGATGCTGGATGGCCTGATTCATGCCGATCGGACGGCCGAACACCTCCCGCTCCCTGGCATAGACGGTGGCCCGGTCAAGCGCCTCGCGGCCGACCCCGATCGCCTCCGCCGCAATCAGGATGCGCTCAGGATTGAGGCCGTGTAGCAGGCACTTGAAGCCGTCACCCTCCTGGCCGATCCGGTCCTCGACCGGGACCCGGAGGCCGTCGATGAACAGCATGTTGGAGTCCACCGCGTGTCGCCCCATCTTGGCGATCTCGCGAATCTCGACGGCGGATCGGTCGAGCGGCGCGTAGAACAGGCTGAGACCGTCGGTCGGCTTGGCACAGGCCTCGATCGGCGTGGTACGGGCGATGATCAGAACCCGGTCGGCCTGCTGCGCGGTCGAGGTCCAGATCTTCCGGCCAGAAATCACATAATGATCCCCGTCCCGAACCGCGCGGGTCTTCAGTCGACCCGTATCGAGCCCGGCATCCGGCTCCGTCACCCCGAAGCAGCCCCGCTCCTCGCCCCGGATCAGCGGCGGCAGAAACCGGCGCCGCTGATCCTCGGTGCCGAAGACCACAACCGGATGCAGTCCGAAGATGTTGATATGGATCGAGGACGCCGCCGCCATCGCGCCGGGCGAGTGCGCCACCCGCTCCATCATCAGGGCCGCTTCCGTGACCCCGAGCCCGGCGCCGCCCATTCCCTCCGGCATGGCGATCCCCAGCCAGCCCCCCGCCGCCATCGCATCGGCGAACTCGTGAGGAAATGCGTGGTCCCGATCCTTTCCACGCCAGTACTCTTCGCCGAAGCGGGCGACGATACGGCCGACCGCGTCAACCAGTTCGGCCTGCTCCTCGGTCACAAGTCGGGCACCCGATCGAACCAGGGCTTTGCCTCCTCGAGCTGTCCCGCCAACCGAAACAGCCGATCCTCGCGCCCGTAAGCGGCCCCGAAATGCACCCCGACCGGCAGATTGTCCGTCGTCCAGTGCAGCGGCACCGACATGGCCGGACAGCCGGTCTGGTTGAACAACGGCGTGATCGGCATTTCCCGTTGGGCCGCCTCGAACAGATCTTCCATGTCCCACTTTGCGGTCTCGACTTCCCCGAGCGGGGTCGGCGGGTTCCGCATGGTCGCGGACATGACCAGATCGTGAG
>JANSYC010000119.1 GCA_024742605.1 Alphaproteobacteria bacterium
AAGCCGCTCGGCGCCCTGAACCACGGTGAAGCTTTTGACCTTGGAACGGGGCGAGAAGCTGGTCTTGGCGCCGTCGCGTACCTTGTCCGTCGGAACGCCGCCCTTGCGCTTGTCGTACATGCGCGCGAGGTCGGCGATGGTCATGCGCCGTTCCGGTCTTCCGCGTCCCGCCATGAATCCTCCCGCACAATTCGCGTCTGGGACAGTTACTTTACGTAGGGATTCTTGGGTTGTCTCAGGTTTATGCGGATCGGCACGCCGATCAGTCCGAACTCATCACGCAGACCGCCGATCAGATAGCGGGCATAGGCGTCCGGCAATTCCGCAGCCTGGCTTACGAAGGCCGAGAAAGTCGGTGGCCGCGCCTTGACCTGGGTCATGTAGCGGATCCGGATGCGCCGGCCCTTGGACAGCGGCGGCGGGTGCGCCTCGGTCATGCGGCCGAGCCACCGGTTCAGGCGGCTTGTCGGCACCCGGCTGTTCCACAGATCATACATCTGGAAGACCGCATCCAGCATCTTGTCCAGGCTGCGCCCTCGGATCGCCGAGACCGGAATCCACGGCACGCCCCGCACCTGGGTCAGCGAGGTGTCGAGCCGATCCCGGATCTGCTGGCTGGCGGCGGACTTGTCCTTGACCGCATCCCATTTGTTGACCGCGATCACCAGCGCGCGCCCCTCGTCCAACGCCATCCGGGCGATCGTCAGATCCTGCTTCTCCATCGGCATGGTCGCATCCAGCACCAACAGGACCACATGGGCGAAGTCGATCGAGCGGCGGGTATCGGCGGTCGACAGCCGCTCAAGCTTGTCGGACACGCGGGAGCGCCGCCGCATCCCGGCCGTGTCCACCAGCTTCAAGGCCCGGCCCTTGAAGCTCCACTCGATCTCGATCGCGTCGCGGGTGATGCCGGCTTCGGGACCGGTCAACAGCCGTTCCTCACCGATCAACTTGTTGATCAGGGTCGATTTTCCGACATTCGGGCGCCCGATCACCGCAAGCCGGAGCGGGCCGTCCTCCGGCGGCGGCAGGAAGCGCACCTCGTCGGGGGAAATCCCGACCTCCAGCAGTTCCTCGATATCCACGTCGGCCTCCAGCAGGGCCGCGTGTTCATACGGATCCGAGTCTTCCGGATGCGGGTCGTGACCGACCGCCTTCATGTTTTCGGCGATCGTGTCGTAGAGATCGCCGAGGCCCTCGCCGTGTTCGGCGGACAGCGCGATCGGGTCGCCCAGACCCAGACGGTAGGCTTCCGCAAGCCCCGAGATGCCGCCCCGGCCCTCGCATTTGTTCGCGACCAGCACGACCTTGGCATCGGTCTTTCGCAGCCAGCCCGCAAAATGGGAGTCGAGCGGGGTCACGCCCGCCCGCGCGTCGATCATCATGAAGACCAGATCGGCCTGGGTGACCGCAAGTTCGGTCTGGCGCCGCATCCGGGCTTCCAGGCTGTCGTCGGTGGCATCCTCCAGACCGGCGGTGTCCACGATGGTGAAATTGAGATCGGCGATCCGCCCGTCGCCTTCGCGGCGGTCACGGGTCACGCCGGGAGTGTCGTCCACCAAGGCATGACGTTTGCCAATCAACCGGTTGAACAGAGTCGACTTGCCGACATTGGGACGGCCGATGATCGCGATTTTGAACGCCATTCTGGTTTCATCGCCTCGTTTTCATCGCTCAGGCGTCAACGCCAAGCGTGAATGTTGCCGTCATTGGTCAAAAAGTAGATCGTCCCGTCGGCCACGATCGGAGAGATGAACATATCGTCGCCCACATCGATCCGCCCAAGGATATCCCCGGTGTATGGCGACACCGCGTAGGCTTGGCCCAGGGAGTCTGCGACCAGCAGTCGATCCCCCACCAGTACCGGTCCAACATACTGTATCGGGCCGTCCTGGTCTTCCATGTCTTCGAACGGCGGCAATTGCGTCACCCAGCGGGCGCGCCCGTCGCGGCGGGTGAGGGCCACAAGTTGTGCCCCGTCTCCCATGACGAACACGAACTCGCCCGCGACCCAAGGCGTGCTGATCCCGCCGATGGCGCGCTCCCAGATCCGGGCACCGGTCGCGAGGTCGATCGCCGCCATCAGCCCGCCATTGCTGATCGCGAAGGCGCGGTTCTCATCGATCACCGGGTTGCCGCGAATATCGGCCAGCCGGGCCACGGACTGCGACATGCGGATGTTGGTCAGGCTCTCGAGCCATTGAACGCGGCCGTTCTCGGCCCGCAGGGCGAACAGCTCGCCAGACGTATAAGGGATCAGCACGATCGGGCCGCTGATCGCGGGCGCGGCACCGCCCAGCAAGGAGGTGACCTCACTGATGCCCTGGTGATCCCATTGCCGCTCGCCGGTTTCGGCAGACAACGCGAACATCCGGTTCTCGATCGTGACGGCGAACACGCGGCCGTTGCTATAACCGGGAGCGCCGCGCGCCGGGCCGGGCAGGCTGACCCGCCAGAGCTCCGCTCCGGTCTCGGGATTCAAGGCCATCGCTTCGCCATAGCCGGTGGTCACGAAGATCCGGCCGTCCCCGGTCGTAATGCCGCCCGGAAAGATCGCGTCTTCCTCGTCTTCCGGTCGCAGGTCCCGGCTCCACAGACGGCTGCCGCTTGCCGCGTCGAGGGCGGTCAATGTGGCATCGGAATCGAGAGCGAACAGCCGACCGCCGGAGATGACCGGCTGCGAGACCAGACCCTGCTCATCGTCCCCTCCGCTGCCGATCGAGCGCGACCAGATTTCCCGGAGATTGTCGGCGACTTCGAGGTGGCCGTTCGATTTGTCCGCTTCTCCGCCCGGCTGAGGCCAGTCCGCATTGACGTAGGGCGGCGGAAGGATAACGGGAATCCCGGCCACGCCCTCATCAGCGGTAAGTCCGTCTTCGCTCAGCAGGATCGGAATCCGGTTGCCCGGCAACGGCACCTCGTCGTCTTCGCCGAAGAAGTCAGTCGCGCCGCATGCCGAAAGGGTTGCTGTCAGGATGATCGCAGCGCCAAGCCGGACAAGGCGGTGGCGTTCGAGCAAGGCCGGTCCTGTTGAAGGGGAGCATGTCGAGATGTCTGACGTGGACCGGGGTGGTCGGATCATCGTCGGTATGCCTCAACCACCAAGCGCCGCGACCAGCTCGGTCGCGCGGGTGCGCAGGCTGTTGGGAATATCGGTCTGTTGTGTGAGCTCCAGCAGGATCGCCCGAGCGGTGTCGATGTCACCGGTGGAGATTGCCAGCATCGCTTCCACTTCGCGGGCGAGCGGTCGCCAGGGGGAGCCTTCCTCCATGGCCGGCGCCAACATTTCGGTCAGCTCGGCCGCCGGCGTGCTACCGATCTTCAGCCGGACCAGCTTGACCGTGGCCAGGTCGCCGTACGGTTCGGGCGTGGCGGAGTCGGTCGCGATCGCCTGGTAGGTGGAGGTGGCTCCGTCGACATCTCCTGCCTTGACCTGGGCTGCCGCTTCCTGAAAGCGGGCGACCATCGCGTATCCGGTGTCGGCGTCACCTGCAAATTGGTCCAATGCGGTTGCGGCCGCTTCGGGACGATCTTCCGCCAAGGGTATGAGGGCGGATTCCAGGGCTGCGGCCTGTTCGGCGCGCGCATCCGCTTTGTAGTTGGTCCAGAAGACATTACCGGCCACGCCCAGCACAATGGCTAGGGAAACGGCAATGACCCAGCCGCCGTACTTGCTCCACAGCTTCGCAGCACGTTCCTGCTGCAGCTCCTCGTCGACCTCGCGAAAGATGTCGGCCACGGTTTCCTCGCCAATTGGATGACCCTAGTTTTGGCCCCTGCCCAGGGGAGCCGCAAGTTAGCGAGCCCGCACCCGGAAAGCAAACACAGGAATGGGACACCGGACCATTTGACGGCGATGCGCATGCCGCCGAGTCCATCGGCACCGACCACCTTATGTTCGGCGAGGGGTTTACCCGGCTTCGGAATTCGGAAACAATTTCGTAACGGACGTAAGCGTTCCGGGGTTCGGAAACTGAGCCTTACCACTGCGATCACCATTGTGGGAGACGGTGCCGCCCGATGGATAATCTGATCCGACTTCCGACCGGACAGGGTCAGTCCCGGAGCCAGTCCCGGGGCCATTCGAAGCCATTTTTCTTTACCCGCCATGAGATGGGCCAATTGATGGCTTTGTATTCCAGTCGGGTGGCCGCCGGAGAATGGCGAGACTACGCCTTCGATCAGTTGGACGACATGGCGGTGTTCTCGATATTCCGTCATACCCACGAGAAGGCCCTGTTCTCGGTTGCCAAGGTTCAGAAGAAGGGTCAGCGCACGCCCAGTTTTGCGCTCTATTCCGGGCAGAAACGGATGAAATCCGCGTCCTCCCTGCTCGACGTCATAGACACGTTCGACAAGCTTCCCCGCCTGGTTCAGGGCTGACCGAAGGGCCCGTCGAGACCGGGATCTGTCTTGTTTGTCTTAAATGTTCTTGTTATGTTCTTGTTCCAGAAACGAAGGGAACGGGGCCGAGACGATGGGGCGGGTCAAACGAGAGATGATGTCGCGGGACGACCGGGGTCAGCAGGCGGCACGACTGTCGGATCTGCTGGAGTCGAAAGTCGGCGTTTTCTGCTGGTGTAACCGTTGCGGCCATCACGCCGAAGCCGCTTCCGCCATGCTGGCGGCCCAATTGGGACCGGACTTCCCGATCCCCGAGATCGGAGCACGCATGCGCTGCAGCGCATGCGGGTCCAAGGATGTCGCGACCCGGCCGGCCTGGCCCAGTCAAGGTCAGCTGACTCAGCATTCTGCTTAGACCAACGGGCGGCCTGGAACGTTATGCTCCGGCACGCGCGGCAAGATCTGCCGCTCGGCAGGGCACAGAGCGGGAAACGACGCACCTCCGGTCGTTTATGCGCTGGCCACCACCATCCCAGGAACGGGCGAATCGCTGGAAATCAATGTGTTTTGGGCCGGTACTCGAGGCGACGTCGATCCGGCACGTGGTTTGCGTCTCGGATCGCAACCGGCGGCGCAGATCCAACCGCGGGCTGTGTTCCAACAACCCCCAGCGGAGGAGATCCCTTCGATGCGACGTAGAGCAACCGCGGGCCGCCCGTCCGAACGCCGCCGCGACCGGCGTATGATGGCTCCCATGACTGCCGTGATCGGCAACACTCCCTACGCGATCGGGGATTGGAGCCTGGGCGGCATGCGTATTCTGGACTATTTCGGGTCCCTGGAGACCGGAGATGTCGCAAGCATCCGCGTGCTCGTCCCGACAGCCGGGCCCGGCGCCCTGTTCCACGCTACCGGCGAGGTCCGCAGACGCGATCCCGACGATGGAGATCTCGGTATGGCGTTTTCGGAGCTCGACGGCATCGCCTTCGATACGCTGAGCCGGTATCTTCGTGAGAGATTGATGCGTGGACACGCCTGATCGGAGGTCTGCTTGACCTCCGTCCGGGGCTCTCAGAATAAAGGACGGGTCATGCGCGGCTCAAGCACCCCTCCACCGGCGGCGCGCGCCGGAACCCGAGCGTCGAAAGCCAGGCCTCAAAGCGGCACTCGGCTTGATCAGACGCGGACGGGATCGAGCGGGCCTTTACCTGACCCGCTGTCAGCTCAAAATCCGCAAACGGAGACGGACGAGTCCGCCTTTCCCAGTCTAAAGAAAGTGCCGGCCACCGAGCGCGCCGAGGAAATCATCGGCGAACTGAAGGAGGCGATCCTCAACCCTGGTCGGATTGACGGTAGTACGGGCATGGCGGTCGGCGACTGGTCGAAGCTTGCCCGCCGCAAGATCATCAAGGCGATCCGGGACGCCGAAATGTCCGCTGCGATGCGGGAGCTAATGTCGGCCAACCGGATCGGTGGATTGTGCGTGCGGGTCGGCTTTCTGCTGCTGGCATCCGCGGCCGCATTCTACGCCTTCTGGTTCGGGACGGTGTTCGTGTGGGAAGCCTACGGGGCCGTCTACGGACTTGGCGCCATCGCCTCGGCCCTCGGACTCTGTATCGCATTCGTGGTCGCCGGTCTGATGATGAGCGGTGAGGATATCGAGGAGTTCCGCCGCGATGTGAAACGCAAATTCGGCGACGGGCCTTAGAGCGCGAAAGGGCGCTTGAAAGGCAATATTGTTATTGCAATTCATTCTCAACAACAATATTCCTTTGTTGCGATTCACTTGCAATAGAGGAGCTGTGCATGTCCACATCCATCCTGGATCCCGAACTTGGCGTGGCGGACGCGGGGTTCGAAGAGGCTGAACCCGCCGAGCGGCCGGATGCCCTCACGATCTCCAAGCTGTCCACCGCCGAACTTCTGATGGTTTGGGCGATGCGCCATTGGGTGGCCTGCCTCAAGGCGCGTACAGATCCGGGACCCTTGCTGTACGAGGGGTTCACAAAGGCGAAGATCCTGGAGGCGGTGCGCCCTTTCGATCAGATCCTGACCCTGACGCTGACCGGAGCCTGTGCGCCGCGCGACGTGCGCTGTCCCGGCTGCAAGGGGATGGGCGACGCGGAATGGGATTTCCTGGATGCGATCGCCCTGTCGCAGATCGATCGGCGGTTCGATCTGCGAAAATCGGTCGGCAACTGGTTGTATCCGGCGGCGGCCCGGCAGGCCTGTGGGGTCTTCCTCGATATGGCGGCGACCATGCGGGAGCAGAACCTGATCGTTTTTCCGAGACGGTTGGTCGGTATGACGACGGAACGGGGTTTCGGGTGGATCCCGGGTCAGGCCGGACGGCGACAGAGCCTGCACTGACTGAACGGCGGCAGCAGGCTCGGGCAGGTGCCGTTCCGAGGACCGGGGGCTTACGAGATCTCCGGTCCCTCTGAGAGAATAATCAGACAGGACGCCTGATCGCGCGCGGACAAGTGCCGGAGACCGGCGAGACCAGCCCCACCGCTGGGTGTGGTCGCGAGCCCATGATGTGCGAACCGATCCACGGCGGCTTGGGCTTCCCTGTCGGTGACGGCGACAAACATGTCCGCATCCTGCCGCAAGCCCTCGAAGGCCAGGAGCGAGGCTTCCTTGCAGTCCAGGCGGCCCATGTTCGAGACATCGCCGTCGGCCCGGACCATGTGTCCGGCGCGGACGCTTTCCAGCAGGCAGGGCGCCCGATCCGGCTCAACCACGACGATGGTCGGCTGTTCGGCCCAGGATGTCCGGATATGTCCGGCAATCGCGGCCGCCATTCCGCCGACCCCAGCTTGAAGCATCACATGGCTGGGCCAAAGACCGGTCTCCGCAAACCGGACACGGCATTCCTCGGCCAGCACCGTGTACCCCTCCATAACCATCCCGGGGCGCTCGGTGTAGCCCTCCCAGGAGCCGTCGGCCAGCAGCAGCCAGTCGTTCTCCGCGGCCATGGCCTTGGTGTGGACGATGCTGTCGTCGTAGTCCCGACCGGCCCGGATCACGTCGGAACCGAGTGCCCGGATACGGCCTGCGAAGCTCTCCGGCACGTCCGGCCCCAGCACGATCACGGCCCGTGCGCCGAAAACCTTCGCGCCGGCCGCAACCGACAGGCCGTGGTTCCCCGCGCTCGCCGTCACGAAGGTCATGGTGGCCGCAACCGCCCGGGCCCGCGCGCCGAGCAGGTCGGGCGTGCCGGACGCGTCGGCGATCATCTGGGCGACTGCAAAGGCGCCGCCGAGGGCTTTGAAGCTCCCGAGGCCCATACGGGTGGACTCATCCTTGATCCAGAGTCGGGCAACGCCGGACTCGCTTGCCAGTTCAGGCGATTCAGACAGCGCCGTCGGACGGTAGGCGGGGCAGGCCGCAAGCAAACCGAGGGGCCGGTCCGCGCTGACGCGGAAGCCGTGAACCTGGCTTGCACCGTCTCGATCCTGATTGCGATACACCATGCCTGAACGCCTTCTCACCCGTGGACTTATCTTCGATGCTCATATCAGACCGGTCGTGATCAGGCGACCAACTCCCTCTGGACCGGTTCGCGAAGCTGCCGCTTGATCTGTCCGCAAGAGAGCGCCAGCATGTGCGGCCGACGAGCGGGGACGCGCCCCAAGACCAAGCGAACAAGACCGCGAACAAGCGTCGCAAGACCGAGAGAGGAAACCCAATGAGCGAGGAACCTCAGCTTCTCATGCATGATCGTGCCGACAATGTCGGCGTGGTTGTTGTGGAAGATTTGACGGCGGGTACGGAGATGCTGTGCCGGATTACCGAGGACAATTCGACCTTCAGGATGACGGTGCTG
>JANSYC010000147.1 GCA_024742605.1 Alphaproteobacteria bacterium
GACTCAACAACACACCACAAACCTGCGCCTGCAAAAGGCAAGCCACAATAGCACGGGGCCAACACGCCACCCAACTCGCGCACGTACCACATGAGGTCGCTGGACCTGATCGGCCGTGCCGAGCCAGGCACCTATGAAGTGGTGGCACTGACCGCGCGGTCGAATGCGGAGGAATTGGCGCGCCAGGCGGTGCGCCACAAGGCAGCGCACGTCGCTATTGCCGATCCGCAAGCGGGGATCGCGCTGAAGCAGGCCCTGAGCGATCATCCGGAAATCACGATCGGGATCGGTGAGCCGGCTGTCGTCGAGGCGGCGGCCATGCCCGCGGACTGGACCATGGCGGCCATTGTCGGGGCCGCAGGGCTGCGCCCCACGCTGGCGGCGCTTCAGCAGGGGCGGGCGCTCGCCTTCGCCAACAAGGAATGCCTGGTCTGTGCCGGCAGTCTGTTCATGACCGAGGCGGCCCGCTGCGGGGCCACGCTCCTGCCGGTCGACAGTGAGCACAATGCGGTCTTTCAGGTTTTTGATGGCGCTCAGCGTTCGGCGATCCGATCGATCACCCTGACCGCTTCGGGTGGTCCGTTCCGGACCTGGTCACGCGAACGGATGATGCAGGCGAGCCGGGCCGATGCCCTGGCGCATCCAACCTGGGACATGGGCGCCAAGATTACGATCGACAGCGCGTCGATGATGAATAAAGGCCTCGAGATCATTGAAGCCTGCTGGTTGTTCGATCTGCCCCCGGAACAGGTGGACGTGGTCGTCCATCCCCAATCCATCGTGCACGGCATGGTGGAGTATGCGGACGGGAGTCTCCTGGCCCAGTTGGGTTCCCCGGACATGCGGACGCCGATCGCCTCGGCGCTGGCCTGGCCGGAGCGCATGGCGGCGCCGGTGGAGCGCCTGCGTCTCGCCGAGATCGCCCGGCTGGATTTCGAGGCCCCGGATCTCGAACGTTTCCCGGCGATCCGGCTGGCGCGGGAGGCGATCAAGGCGGGCGGGATCGCGCCGGCCGTGCTCAATGCAGCCAATGAAATCGCCGTCGAGAGCTTCCTCGCAGACCGCATCCGCTTCCTTGACATCGCCGCATGCGTTGAGGAGGTTCTTTCCCGCAGTCACGGGGATGCAGACATGCCCCGTTCATTGTCGGCCTTTGATGATGTGTATGCGATCGATGCGCGGGCCCGTCAGCTGGCACGCGACTTGATAGCTGACCGCATCAGCGACCCACAATCACGGACCACCTCCTCATGAGCCTGATCGGCACCGGATTTCTCACCATTTTCTCCTTCGTGTTCCTGATCTCGATCGTCGTGGTCATTCACGAGCTGGGGCATTACTGGGCCGGTCGCCTGTGCGGCGTTCACGCTGAAGCCTTCTCGATGGGATTCGGGCCGACGATTGCCTCATGGCGGGACAAGCGCGGGACGGTGTGGCGCATCGCGGCCTTTCCCTTGGGTGGCTATGTGAAATTCCTCGGCGATGCCGGCGCGGCCAGTGAGCCGGATGCCGAGAAGCTCGAGGAAATGCGCCGGCGCATGGGGCCCGATGCGGAGCGCTGCTATCATTTCAAGCCGATCTGGCAGCGCGCTTTCGTGACCGCGGCAGGCCCGATCGCGAACTTCATCCTCGCCATCGCCATTTTTGCCGGCATTGCCCTGACCTTGGGCGGCCAGCCCTACCAGCCGCCGATCATCGGCGCGGTGGCAGAAGGCAGCCCGGCCGCCGAAGCCGGTTTCCAGGAAGGCGACCGGGTCCTTGCCATCAACAACAACCGGATTGATGCCTTCCAGGACATCATCACGGAAGTCGTGTGGCGTCCGGGTGAGATGCTGACCTTCACGGTGCAGCGTGGCGAGCGCGAAATGACGCTGCGGGCCGCGCCGGCGCCGACGGAGGTCGAAGACCAGTTTGGCGGGACCCGCACGCTCGGGCGTATCGGGCTGGGCTCGCTCTCCACGCCGCCGCTGCGCGACAGCTACAACCCGATCACGGCGATCGGCCACGGTATTGACCGGACCTGGTCGGCGGTGTCGATGACATCGCGCTATGTCATCCGGGTGATCACGGGGCGTGTCTCGCCGGAATTGCTCAACGGTCCGGTGGGAATCGCAACGGCTGCCGGTCAAACAGCTGTTTCCAGTGTGGAAGCTGGCAACAATGCCGGTGAAAGCACGCTATTGTTGCTGATAAACCTGATTAACCTCGCCGGTTTCCTGTCTGTCGGACTGGGTTTGGTGAATCTTCTACCGATACCCATCCTCGACGGCGGGCATCTGGTGTATTACGCCTATGAAGCGGTGGCTCGGCGTCCGCTGAGCATGAAGGCGCAAGCTCTCGGTTTCCGGGTAGGGCTTGCACTTGTGCTCGGTATGATGCTTGTAGCCACCTGGAATGACCTGAATTATTTGCTCGGGCAGATTTTCTGACCGGGCCCAGCAAGCGGCGATCTTCCATGGCAAGTGTTCTGCGTGTGCTCTTCGCAGCCCTGATGACTGTGAGTCTGTCGACCTTAGCGTCGGCCCAGCAAACGGGTGCTCCGAATGCAGCCGCCCAGACCCAGGTGGAAGGACCGCAGGTCATTCGCCAGATCCTGGTGGAAGGCAATCAGCGGGTCGAAGCCGATACGGTTCTGTCCTATCTGCTGATCCAGCCAGGCCAGGTTTACGATACCCGCCTGGTTAACCTGTCGATCCAGACCCTGATCGCGACCGGGCTGTTCTCAGACGTTCAATTCGAGGATCGTGGCCAGATCGTGGTGGTCCGGGTGCAGGAAAACCCGATCATCAACCGGGTGATTCTCGAGGGCAATAACGCCATCGATGATGAAAAGATCACCGACGAGATCGAAGCCCAGCCGCGCGCCATCTTCACGCGTCACCGGGTTCAGTCCGATGTACAGCGTATTATCGAGGTCTATCGCCGGTCCGGCCGTTTCGCCGCGACCGTGACGCCGCAGATTGTCGAACAGCCGCAAAACCGTGTCGATCTCATCTTCGAGATTTCCGAAGGTCCGGTGACCGGCGTTCGCCGGATCAACTTCATCGGCAATGACAGTTTCTCCGACCGTCGCCTGCGCCGAGAGCTGGTGACGCGTGAGTCGCGCTGGTGGCGCTTCTTCTCGTCGAACGACAATTACGACCCGGACCGTCTGGAATATGACCAGGAATTGCTGCGCCAGTTCTACATGAACCAGGGCTATGCCAACTTCCGGGTTCTGTCCGCCGTGGCCGAGCTAACGCCCGACCAGGAAAGCTTCTACATCACGTTGACCGTGGATGAGGGCGAGGTCTTCAATTTCGGCGATGTGTCGGTGTCCACCGAGATTCCGGACCTGAATGAAGAGTATCTCGCGCGGATCCTGCCGATGCAGGAGGGCGATCTCTATCAGGGCCAGATGATCGAGGACGGGATCGATACGCTGACCTTTGCGGCGGGCGCCTCCGGCTATGCCTTCGTCAATATCAGCCCGCGTACCACGCGGAACCGGGAAGACCGGACCGTGGACATCGAATTCGTCATCGATGAAGGCCCGCGCGTCTATATCGAGCGCATCGACATTGCCGGCAATACGCGGACGCTGGACCGGGTCATCCGTCGTGAGCTGGACATTGTGGAAGGCGACGCCTTCAACCAGGTCCTGATCGACCGCTCGCGCAACAATATCCGCCGCCTCGGCTTCTTCGAGGAAGTCGAGATTGCCGAAACGCCAGGCTCCGCGCCGGACCGGGCCCGTGTCAATGTGCAGGTGACCGAGCAGCCGACCGGCGAGCTGGCCTTCGGTGCCGGTTTCTCGTCCACGGATGCCTTCCTGGTCGACCTGTCGATCTCCGAACGCAATCTGCGCGGCCGGGGCCAGTTCCTGCGCTTCCGGATCTCGGCCAGTTCCAACCGGGAATCGATCGATATCCGTTTCACCGAACCGCGCTTCATGGACCGCAATCTGGCGGCCGGCTTCGACCTCTTCCGGGTGAATTCGGACTTCCTGTCGGAAGCCTCCTTCCAGACCGAGTCGACCGGTGCTTCGCTGCGCCTGGGCTTCCCGGTGACGGCGTCCACCAATCTCCAGCTGGGCTACACCTACCGGACCGACAATGTCCTGGTGTACTCCTCCGCCTCCTCGGCACTGCTGAACCAGGCGGGCAACCGGAATACCTCGGTCATCACCTATACGCTCAACTGGTCGCGTCTGAATGACCCGATCGAGCCGAGCAATGGCTATCGCCTGCAATTCTCGCAGGGCTTTGCCGGTATCGGGGGTGATGTCCGCTATATGCGCTCGGAAATCGAGGGCAGCATCTACCGGCCTGTCTTGCCGAGCATTTTCGGCAATGACGTTGTGGCCAGCTTCTCCATGAATAGTGGTTTCACGATGCCTTGGGGCGGCGACACCGTCCGCATCAATGACCGCTTCTTCAAGGGGGGGAACTCTTTCCGGGGCTTTGAGGTGGCTGGTATCGGTCCCCGCATTGTTTCCCGGGATGCGACGACAGGCGAACTGGTCCGGGGTGATGCCCTGGGTGGCCGCCTGTACGCGATCGGGGCGTTCGAAGTGTCCTTCCCGCTCGGCCTGCCGGAGCAATACGGCGTACGGGCCAGTCTGTTCACGGAGTTCGGCACCCTCGGGCTGCTCGACTCCTCTGACCAGATCGCAGAGGGCGCTGCCGGAACGGCGTTCACGGTTGACGACATGGCGCTTCGCGCGTCTGCCGGCCTGAGCGTGTTCTGGGATTCACCGTTCGGACCGGTGCGGTTCGACTTTGCGGAAGCTTTCATCCGCGAAGACTATGACCGTGCCGAGTTCTTCCGGTTCAGTACAAGAACAGGGTTCTAAAGTTATGAAATTTCTCAAATCCATCCTTCTTCTCCCGGTGATGATTGCCGGTCTGGCCGCGCCGGCCATGGCCCAGCAGCCCTCCATCGCCGTGTTCAACGAAGAACGCGTCCTGCGGGAAAGCGCTGTCGGTCAGCACATCGCCTCGCGGATCCAGGAAATCGCCACGGAAATCGACGCCGAGCTCAACGCGCTCGGTCAGCCGATCCAGCAGGAAACCGAGCGCCTGGGTGCGGAAACCGCCTCCATGACGCCGCAAGCCATCCAGGGCCGTCCGGACCTGATGCAGCGCATCGAAGCGCTCAACCAGAACGCCCAGCAGTTTGAACTGGCCCGTCGTGCGCGCCAGCAAGAGCTGGTGCAGACCGAACGTCAGGCCATGCAGCCGGTCTATCAGGCCCTGCAGCCGATCCTGCAGGCGGTCGTGGAAGAGCGTGGCATCGATATCCTGATCGATCGTGGCAATCTGGTCTTCGCGTCTCCGGAC
>JANSYC010000071.1 GCA_024742605.1 Alphaproteobacteria bacterium
GCTTCCGCGACAAAGTGTTCGCCGAGAACGGCGTGACCATCGCCTGGGCCAGGATGCCCTATCAGGAGGGGGGCTGGGCGGACGACACCGCCTATACCCAGCCCGGCGTGTTCGAGGACGTGGTGGCCTCCGATGCGTCGACCGGAAAAGTGTTCTTCGCGGGCGACTGGTTCAGCTACTGGCCGGGCTGGCAGGTCGGATCGCTCGACAGCGCCCATTACGCCACCGACCGGATCGCCCGCCTGGCGCAGGGCCGGGGCTAGAGATCCAAGATCACCGGCACGTGGTCCGAGGCTTTTTCCCAGCCGCGCGCGTCCTTCAGGACCTCGATGCCGCTGACCTTTTCGGCCAGGGGCGGCGTGACCCAGATATGGTCGAGCCGGCGGCCCTTGTCGGCGGCCCGCCAGTCCTTGGCCCGGTAGCTCCACCAGGTGTAGAGCTTCTCGTCCTGGCCGACCGCGCCGCGCACCGCATCGACCCAGCCGAGTCCGCCCTGCAGCCTGGCCAGCGCCTCGACCTCCACCGGGGTGTGGCTGACCACCTTGAGAAGCTGCTTGTGGGACCAGACATCGGCCTCCAGCGGCGCGATGTTCAGATCTCCGACCAGCACCATCGGATCCGACGCCGCCCGGTTGGCGGCGAACCATTCGGTCATCTCCGCCAGGAAATCCAGCTTGTGGCGGAACTTGTCGTTCACCTCCGGGTCCGGCTCGTCGCCGCCGGCGGGTACGTAGAAATCGTGCAGCTCCGGGCCGCCGTCGATCCGCACCGCGATGTGCCGGGCATCCTCGCGGCCGCAGAACGGGTGGCACGCGGTCTCCTCGATCGGCAGGCGGGAGACGATCCCGACCCCGTTATAGCCCTTGAAGCCGCGCACCGCCTGATGCGGATAGCCCGCATCGGCGAAGGCCTCGGCCGGGAACTTGTCGGCATCCGCCTTGGTTTCCTGCAGGCACAGCACATCCGGCCCGACCGCCTTCAGCAGTTCCAGCGCGCGCGGCAGCCGCAGGCGGACCGAGTTGATGTTCCAGGTGACGATCCGCATGCCGCGTCCCCCGCTCAGACCAGCTTGACGTTGAGATCGGTGAGGCCGTCCACATGGCCGTGCAGGACGTCGCCTTTGACGCAGGCCGCCACCCCTTCCGGCGTCCCGGTGAAGATCAGGTCGCCGGGGGCCAGCTCGACCAGCCCGGACAGGTAGCTGATGGTCTCCGGAATCGACCAGATCAGCGCGTTCAGGTTGGAGGTCTGGCGCTTGGTGCCGTTGACCTCGAGCCAGATGTCGGCGCTCTCGATCAGTCCGGTCTCGGTGATCGGGTGGATCGGAGCGATCGGCGCCGATTTGTCGAAGCCCTTCCCCATGTCCCAGGGACGGCCCATTTTCTTGGCTTCGCCCTGCACGTCGCGCCGGGTCATGTCGAGCCCGACCGCATAGCCCCAGATCAGATCGTTGGCGGCCTCAACCGGAATGTTCGCACCGCCGCCCTTCAGGGCGACAACCATTTCGATTTCGTGATGAAGGTCGGAGGTGGCCGGCGGATAGGGCATATCGGCCCCGCCGGTCACCAGCGCATCGGCCGGCTTCATGAAGAAGAACGGCGGCTCCCGGTCCGGGTCGTGCCCCATCTCCCGCGCATGGGCCGCATAGTTTCGGCCGACGCAATACACCCGGCGGACCGGAAACAGGTCCTCGGACCCGGCGATCGGGAGGGCCGCCTGGGCCGGCGGGGTGATTGCATAAGCCATCTGATTATCCTCGTATTTTCGGTTCGTTAGAGCGGACGAACGGACCTGGGTTCGACAGGAGGGCGGGCCGTCGAGCCAAGGATGCCTGAAACCGCGCCCGGGCCCCCTGTCCGATACCGCCGCACCTTGTCCCGAACCGCGGCGCTTCGCAAGCCATCTCACATGCGGTCGGAGCATTTGGTTGCAAATGAAACGGTTTGACAGGGTCGGTGGGCTCTCACATAGTCGGCGGACATCCTCCGATCGGCCATCCGTTTCAATCAGGCTGAGGCGAAGACGGAGCGAGCCCGGCGCAGACCGGGGTTGAGAACAGACAGGGAGAAAGTCGTATGTTCATCTCACGCAGCGCGGTGCTGGGCGTGCTCTCCGCCGCCGTCCTGGGGGGCGCGCTGGTCGGCGGCGCCGCCCAGGCTCAGGAGGTCACCCTCAAGGTTCACCATTTTCTGCCCCCGGTGGCGAACACCCAGACCCGGGTGCTCGAGCCCTGGGCCAAGCAGATCGAAGAGGCCTCGGGCGGCCGGATCAAGTTCGAGATCTATCCCTCCATGCAGTTGGGCGGCAAGCCGCCGCAGCTGATCGACCAGGTCCGGGACGGGGTGGTCGACATCGTCTGGACCCTGCCCGCCTACACGCCGGGCCGGTATCCGACGGTCGCGGTCTTCGAGCTGCCGTTCATGGTGAACACCGCCCTCGGCACCACCCAGGCGGTGCAGGAATTCTCCGAGAAGCATCTGGGTGACGAGTTCAGCGACGTGCATCCGCTGCTGTTCCACACCCATGCCCGCGGCGTGATCCACACCGACGACCCGGTCGCCAAGGTCGAGGATCTGGCCGGCATGAAGATCCGCGCCCCCAGCCGCTCGATCGGCAAGGCGCTGGAGGCGATGGGCGCCACCCCGGTGTTCATGCCGGTTCCGGCATTGCCCGAGGCGCTGTCCAAGGGCGTGGTCGACGGGGCGGTGATCCCCTGGGAGATCACCATCCCGCTGAAGATCTCGGAGCTGGTCAAGAACCACGCGGTGACCCCGGGGCCGCGCGGGCTCTACACCTCGGTGTTCATCCTGGCGATGAACAAGGCCAAGTACGAGAGTCTGCCGGACGATCTGAAGCAGATCCTGGACGATCACAGTGGCATGACCATGGCCAAATGGGTCGGCGAGGTCTGGGACGAGATCGAAGGACCCGGGCTGAAGAAGGCGCAGGAGACGGGCACCGTGGTCGATCTGAGCGCGGCTGAAGTCGAGAAGATGCGCGAGATCACCGCTTCGGTCGGGACCGAATGGATCGCCGAGATGGACGGGCTGGGCAAGGACGGCCAGGCGCTTATGGACGACGCCAACGCCTTGCTCGATAAGTACGGCAAGTAGACGCGAAACCCCTGAGTCGGGAGCGACCAGATGCATGACGGGCCGCTGAGCCGATGACCGCTCCGAACACCCATCGCACCGCCTCCGAGGTCTTGGAGGCGGTGCTTCTGCATGTGACGGGCGCGCTGGCGGTGTTCGGCGGGCTGCTGCTGACGGCCGGTGCGGTGCTGACGGTGGTCAGCGTGACCGGGCGGTATCTGTTTTCCGCGCCGATCAACGGCAATGTGGAGATCGTGGAGCTGGCGAGTGCGGCGGCGGTCAGCTGTTTCCTCCCCTATTGCCAGATGAAGCGCGGGCACGTGATCGTCGACTTCTTCACCTCCGCCGCACCGGACCGGGTGAAATCGGCCCTCGATCTGGTGGCGGCCCTGCTGTTCGCGTTCTGCGCCGGGCTGATCGCCTGGCGCCTGTCGCTCGGCGGGAGCGACATGTACCGCTACAACGACCAGACCATGGTGCTCGGCATCCCGACCTGGATCAGCTACGCGGTGATGGTGCCGGCCTTCGGTCTGCTCTCGCTCGCCTGTCTCGCGACCGCCTGGACCAGCGCCCGCCGCATGCTGCGCCCGGGTCCCGCCTCGGGGCCGTCGTCATGAGCGGGCTGACCCTTGGCCTGCTCTATTCGCTAGGCATGCTGGCGATGATCGGGCTGCGGGTGCCGATCGGGGTGGCGATGCTGCTGGCGGGCGGTGCCGGGTTCGCCCATCTGGCGGGCTGGATCCCTCTGATCTCGCAGCTCAAGTCGAACGCGTTCTACCTGTTTTCCAGCTATTCCCTCGGGGTGATCCCGCTGTTCCTGCTGATGGGGCAGTTCGCCACCAAGTCGGGGCTGTCGCGGGGGCTGTTCGCGGCGGCCAATGCCTGGCTGGGCCACCGGCCGGGCGGGATCGCGATGGCGGCGGTCGGCGGCTGCGGCATGTTCGGGGCGATCTGCGGCTCCTCGCTCGCGACCGCGGCGACCATGGGCCAGGTCGCCCTGCCGGAACTGAAGCGCTACAAATACGCGGGGTCGCTGGCGACCGGATCGCTGGCGGCGGGCGGCACGCTCGGCATTCTGATCCCGCCCTCGGTGATCCTGGTGATCTACGCGATCCTGACCGAGCAGAACATCCAGAAGATGTTCCTGGCCGCCTTCATCCCCGGTCTGATCGCGGTGGTGGGATATCTGGTGGCGATCGCGATCTACGTCCGGCTGTTCCCGGAGGACGGCCCCGCCGGACCGGAACATCCGCTGTCGGAGAAATGGCGCAGCCTGATCGACGTCTGGCCGGCGCTGCTGATCTTCATCGCGGTGATCGGCGGCATCTATACCGGCGTGTTCACGCCCACAGAGGCGGCGGCGGTGGGCGCCCTCGGCACCGGGCTGCTGGCGCTGGTCAAGGGCCGGATGGGATGGGCCGGGTTCAAGCAGTGCCTGCTGGGGGCGGCCGAGGCCTCGGCGATGATCTTCCTGATCCTGCTGGGGGCGGAGGTGTTCAACGGGTTCCTCGCCCTGACCAGGATGCCGAATGCGCTGGCCGACCTGATCGGCGGCAGCGGCCTGTCGCCGATGCTGGTGATGGTCGCGATGCTGATCCTCTACCTGCTGCTCGGCTGCGTGATGGACAGCCTGTCCATGATCCTCCTGACCATCCCGATCTTCTTCCCGATCGTCATGGCCCTGGATTTTGGCATGAGCCCGGAGGAGACCGCGATCTGGTTCGGCATCATTGCCCTGATCGTGGTCGAGGTCGGTCTGATCACCCCGCCGGTCGGCATGAACGTCTTCATCATCAACCAGATGGCCGAAGACGTGCCGATGCTGGAGAGCTTCAAGGGCGTGCTCCCCTTCCTGATCGCCGAGGTCATCCGGGTGTCGCTTCTGGTGGCGTTCCCGGCGATCAGCCTGTGGCTGGTCTGGGCGGTGGGGTAGACGGCCGGGATTTTTCCTCTTGCGTCCGTCGGCCGATCGCGTATCTATGCGGCATGGCCAATCGTACCGACATCTCCGTCGCCTCGATCTCCGGTGCCCTGGCGGCGCCGAAGCTGGCCGTGCTCATTCTGAAAACCACCACCAAGACCACCGGCTGAGGCGTTGCGCCTACCGATGCGTGCTTGCGATGAGCCGCCCGGGGGCGTAAACCCCGGCGGAATTATCGCGTGTCGCGCGGAAGGAGACGGAACATGGGTTACAAGGTCGCTGTAGTGGGTGCCACGGGCGCTGTCGGTCGCGAGATGCTGACCACGCTCGCCGAGCGCAATTTCCCGGCCGATGAGATCATCGCCCTGGCCTCGGCCCGGTCTGCGGGCGGACAGGTGTCCTACGGGGAGAAGGACGTGCTGACCATCCACGATCTGGCCAAGCACGACTTCTCGACCACCGATATCGCGCTGTTCTCGGCCGGCGGCGACGTCGCCAAGGAATATGCGCCCAAGGCCGGCAAGGCCGGCTGCGTGGTGATCGACAATTCCTCGGCGTTCCGGATGGACCCGGACGTGCCGCTGGTGGTCCCGGAGGTCAACGGCGACGCGGTCGGCAAGTACGGCAAGAAGAACATCATCGCCAATCCGAACTGTTCGACCGCCCAGCTGGTGATGGCGCTGAAGCCCCTGCACGACACTTTCGGGGTCAAGCGGGTGGTGGTCTCGACCTATCAGTCGGTCTCCGGCGCCGGCAAGGACGGGATGGACGAGCTGTTCAACCAGACCCGCGCCGTCTACGTGAACGATCCGATCGAGAAGACCCAGTTCACCAAGCAGATCGCCTTCAACGTGATCCCGCATATCGACGTCTTCATGGATGACGGGTTCACCAAGGAAGAGTGGAAGATGCGGGTCGAGACCTGCAAGATCCTGGATCCGGACATCGAGGTCGTGGCGCAGTGCGTCCGGGTGCCGGTCTTCGTCGGCCATGCCGAGGCTGTGTTCATCGAGACCAAGAAGCCGATCGACGAGCAGGGGGCAACCGACGTTCTGCGGAACTTCCCCGGCGTGATCGTGATCGATCACCGGGCCGATGAGGGCTACGTCACCCCGCAGGAGAGCGCGGGTGAGGACGCGGTCTACGTCTCCCGCATCCGCCGGGATCCGACCGTCAAGAACGGTCTGGTCTTCTGGTGCGTGTCCGACAATCTGCGCAAGGGCGCCGCCCTGAACGCGGTGCAGATCGCCGAGACCCTGATCGAGCGGTTCCTGAAGAAGGCGGCCTGACCGGGCCGCGCTTTCGGTGCTTCTCGCTTTCGAACGACTGATATGCCCGGCCCCGGCTTGCGCTTGGGGCCGGGCTCGGGTCTCATTCTGGTCCGTTCACGATCGGAGTGCGCCTCGATGACCGACCTGCCCCCGCTGTTCCACCCGCTGACGATCCGGGATCTGGAGTTTCCCAGCCGGATCGTGATCTCGCCGATGGACACCTACACGGCGGACGAGGGGGTGCCGAACGACTGGCATTTCGCACATTACTCAAAGTTCGCGATGGGCCGTCCGGGGGCGGTGATCGTCGAGGCCACCGGCGTGTCCCGCCAGGGCCGGATCACCAACGGCTGCATGGGGATCTACGCGCCGGAGCACATCGAAGGCTTCCGACGCATCACCGATTTCATGAAATACAACGGCGTGCCCTGCGGCCTGCAGATCGGCCATGGCGGCCGCAAATCCTCGACCCAGCGGCCGTGGGACGGCAGCGGACCGCTGACTCGGGCCAATATCGACGCGGGCGAAGAGGCCTGGGAGCCCTGGGGGCCGAGTGCGGTTCCGTTGAGCGAGGGATGGGCGATCCCCAAGGCCATGGGCCAGGCCGAGATCGATCTGGTGCGGGGCGAGTTCGCGCAGGCCGCGGTCAACGCGGTCGCGGCCGGGTTCGACTTCGTCGAGATCCATATGGCCCACGGCTATCTGCTGCAGAGCTTCGTCTCGCCGATCTCGAACCAGCGCAACGATTCCTACGGCGGCGATCTGCAGGGCCGGATGCGGTTCCCGCTCGAGGTCGCCGAGGTGGTCCGCGCGGCGATCCCCGAGGGCATGCCCCTGTTCGCCCGGATCAGCTGTGAGGACGGCATGGAGGGCGGCTGGACCCTGGAGGACAGCGTCGTGTTCGCGGCCGAGCTGAAGGCGCGCGGCATCGACGTCGTCGATTGCTCCTCCGGCGGCAACTCGCCGAAAGGCGCCACCAACGCCAATCTGAAGCGCGGCCCCGGCTATCAGGTGCCCTATGCCGAGCGGCTGCGGGCCGAGGTCGGGGTCAAGACCCAGGCGGTCGGCCTGATCCGCGAGCCCGAGTTCGCCAACCGGGTGATCGCCGAGGGCCGGGCCGACCTGGTCGCCATCGGCCGGCAGGCCCTGGTCGACCCGTTCTGGCCGCTGCACGCGGTCCAGCATTTCGACATCGACCCGGACTTCAAGCGCTGGCCGCACCAGTACACCTGGTGGCTGGAGAAATGGGACAAGGGCATCAAGGCCAGCCAGCGCGCGGCGGCGGAATAGGCCCCCGCCTCACGCGCTCTCGCCGCCCTTGCGGAACGCCCGCCCGCGCTCGGCGAAGCCCGTCAGGCGGGCCTCGACCTTGGCGTTGACGGTGCCCGGCGGGAACGCGCGGCCCTCTTCCCGCGCCCCTGCCGGCACCCCGGTCAGGATCTCGATCCCATGGGCGATGGTGCGGACCGCCCAGATCCGGAAGGTCCCGGCTTCGCAGGCCTCGACCACCGGCCGCTTCAGCATCAGGTTCTCCACATTGGCGGCCGGGATCATCACCCCCTGGTCGCCGGTCAGCCCGCGGGCGGCGCAGATGTCGAAGAAGCCCTCGACCTTCTCGTTGACCCCGCCGATCGCCTGGACCTCGCCCATCTGATTGACCGATCCGGTGACCGCGATGCCCTGGCGGATCGGGATCTCGGACAGGGCCGACAGCAGGGCGTACAGCTCGGTCGAGGACGCGCTGTCCCCGTCGACCCCGCCATAGGACTGCTCGAACACCAGGCTGGCCTGCAGGGCGATCGGGGTTTCCGGGCAGAAGGTGCCGGCCACATAGCCCTGCAGGATCAGCACGCCCTTGGAGTGCAGCGGGCCGCCCAGCTCGACCTCCCGCTCGATATCCACCAGCTTGCCGCCCCCCGGCTCGCCCCCGCCCATCCGGACCCGGGCGGTGATCCGGGTCGGCTTGCCGAACGCGGTGGCGCCGATCGACAGGACGCTGAGCCCGTTGACCTGGCCCACGGTGGCGCCGGTGGTGGTGACCAGCATGGTCTCCCGCAGGATCATCTCGCGGGAGCGCCGCTCGATCCGGTCGGCGCGCCGCTGCTGGGCCGCGATTCCGGCCTCGACATCCTCGGCCTGGATCACCCGGTGCTTGGCATCCCGCCCGGCGTAGTCCGCCTCCCGCATCACGTCCGCGATCAGGCCGATTCGTGCGGTGATCTTGGTCGAGTCGGAGACCAGCCGGGCCCCGTGCTCGATCACCCGCGCCACCGCCGCGCGGTCGAACGGCCGCAGCTTCTCGCGCTGCTGCACGGTCGCCACCATGCGGGCGAACATGGTGTCATGGGCCGCATCCCGGTCCATCACCTCGTCGAAATCGGCGATCACCTTGAACAGGTCTCCGAAGTCCGGGTCCATCGCCTGAAGCGTCAGGTAGAGCTGCTGATCGCCGAACAGCACCACCTTGACCTGAAGCGGGATCGGATTCGGCTGGATCGAGACCGCCAGGGCCGTGGCCGCCGATTCGAACGGCGCCTCGATTTTGATGGTCTGGCCGTAAAGCGCGCGTTTGAGCGCATCCCAGGCATGCGGTTGGGTCAGCAGCTTGCGGCCGTTGATCAACAGGTAGCCGCCATTGGCCCGATGCAGCGCGCCCGGACGGATCAGCGTGAAGTCGGTCAGCATCGCCCCCATCTGCGCCCGGTGCTCGATCCGGCCGATCAGATTGCCCAGGGTGGGGTGATCCTCCATCTCCACCGGCGCCCCGCGGGTCGTCGAATTGGAGACCAGAACATTGACCTCATAGCGTTTGAACGGATCGGGGCGCGGGGCCGGCACGGCACCCTGCTGTTCCGGATTCTGGTGACCGAAGGCCTCGATATGCTCGATCAGATCGGCGCGGGCATCGTCGAGCCAGTTCTGCAGATAAGGGTCGGTCGGCAGGCCAGCGCGCGCCTCGTCGATCTCCTCGTCGACGACCACCGCCGCGGTCTCGCGGATCAGCGCCTGGACCGCCTCCCGGCGTTCCCGCTCCAGCTTCGGGGTCTTGCGGCCGACCTCCTGAAGGGTCTCCTGAACCTCCTGGATCAGCTTCTGAATCCGTTCGCGTTCGGGGTCGGGCAGAGCCTGGAACTCCTCCGGCGGCATCGCCTTGCCGTCCGCCTGGGTCGGGGCGATGACCAGACCCTGCTGGGTGCGGACCAGGATCAGGCCGCGGGCCCGCGCCTCGTCCGCCACCGTCTTGAACAGGGCCTCGCCGCGCTCGGTGAAGCTGCGGTCCAGGGTCTCGCGCTTGACCCGGTAGTCCTCGCCCTCGAACACGGCCGGTACCGTGGCCTTGAGATCGGTGACCAGTTTTCCCATCCGGGTCTTGAGCTCCACGCCCATCCCGGCCGGCAGACGCAGGGCCCGGGCCCGGTGCGGGCGCTCGAAATCATGGACATAGACCCAGTCGTCGGCGGGCGGCAGGGCCTTGGCCCGATCGGACAGGTAGCTGTCGACCGCCGCGTGCTTGCCAGAGGCCTTGGGCCCCACCACGAAGATGTTGTAGCCGCGCCCGCGCATCCGGGCGCCGAACCGCACCGCCTCGAGCGCCCGGTCCTGACCCACAAGGGTATCGACCTGCTCCAGCTCACCGGTGGTCTCGAAGGTCAGATGCGCAAGATCGGTGTGGCGGTAGAGTTGGGCCGGCGCAAGCGGATCGATGGGCATGGGGGGCTCCCTCGGGGGGTCCTTGGTCTGGGGCCGACAAGTGTCTCAACGGGAGGGGTGTCTGTCGAGGGCGGCGCGGCGGGACCCCTCGACGGCGGGCGGTCGGCTTGGTCTAATGTCCGCCAAGAAGATCACATTCCGGGAGAGACGCGCATGCCGACCGCCACCATCAACGGCTTCCATATGAACTACGAGCTGAGCGGCAAGGAGGGCGCGCCGCACCTGCTGTTGTGCAACTCTCTGGCCTCCAACCTGACCATGTGGGATTGGCAGATCGACGCGTTCAACGCGCATTTCCATGTGATCCGATACGACCGGCGCGGCCACGGCAAGAGCGGCGTGCCGCAGGGTCCCTACACGATCGACGATCTGGCCGACGACGTGATCGGGCTCTTGGATCATCTGGGCGTCGCCAAGACCCATTTCTGCGGTTTGTCCCTGGGCGGTATGACCGGCCAGAAGCTGGGCGTGCGCAATCCGGATCGGATCGACCGCCTGATTCTGGCCGATACCGGAGCCTTCATGGGACCGTCTGTGAACTGGGAAAGCCGGATCGAGACGGCGCGGGCCGGCGGCATGGCGGCCACCGTGGACATGACCGTGGATCGCTGGCTGACCAAACCGTTCCAGGAGCGCGATCGCGCCGGGACCGAAAAGGTGCGCGCGATGATCCTGAGCACGCCGCCGGAAGGGTTCATCGGCTGCTGTCAGGCCATTCGGGATATGGACCAGCGGGAGGACATCAAGGCGATCACCGCCCCGACCCTGATCATCTGCGGCGAAGAGGATCCGAGCACCACGCCGGAGATGGCGCGCTTCCTCCAGGCCTCGATCCCCGGCGCCGAGCTGGTCCTGCTTCCCGACGCGGCCCATTTCGCCAACGCCGAGCAGCCGGAGATGTTCAGCCGGGCCGTTCTGGACTTCCTGGGCACCGCCTGACCGCTATCGGGCGGACACGATCGCGTCCAGGTTTCGGATCAGATCCAGATCGATCAGGTCCGCCGCTTCGGTGACCTCGGTTGCGACCCGGAGGCCCGAGGCGGCGCGGTGCAGCGCCGGTTCCGGTTCGCGGGTGCCCAGCAGGTGGCCCAGAAACAGGCCGGAGAACAGGTCGCCGGTGCCGAAGAACGGGCGGTCGTGGCGGCACTGGCGGATCACCACCGGCTCCCCCTCCCAGGCCATCACCAGGCCGATTTCGGTCTCCGAGACGGGGATACCGGTGCCGACCACGATCCTGGCCCCGCCGGCCCTTAGCCGGTCGCGGGCGGTCTTCGCGGCGGCCGCGGCGGAGTCCAGATCCGTCACGTCAGCCTCCGCGATCCGCGACAGCTCGAACGCGTTCGGGGTGATCACATCGGCACGGGGCAGCAGCAGCTGGCGGATCCCGTCCTCCACACCGTCACGCACGAACACCCGTCCGTGGTCGCCGATCACCGGATCGCAGAGCACCACCAGATCCGGACTGGCCGCCCGCGCCGCATCCAGATGCGGGGCCAGGGCGGCGGGTGTGCCGCCGTCCCCCATATAGCCGGTATAGACCCCGCCGCAGCCGATCCAGCCGGTCAGCCGTCCGATGCCGGTCAGCAGATCTCCGATCTCGCCGGAGGGGGTGACCCTCCCGGTGAAACCCTCCCTGTGGCCGGGATGGTTGGAGAATGTGACGGTGTCGACCCGCCAGACCTCGAATCCCATACGTTCCAGGGCGGGGGAGGCGGCGGCGTTGCCCACATGGCCGACCGCCACATGAGAGGAAATGGCGAGAACGGCGGGGAGATCGGGGGACGAGCTTGGTGGGGTCATCCGGTGACTATACCCAGGCGCCCGTCCCGCGCTAGGGTCCGCGCCGCAACCCTCGATCCGGAGTCCGTCTCATGCCTGTCGCCATCCATCATCCGCCCCGTCCGCGCCGCTCGGTGCTGTACATGCCCGGCTCCAACGCCCGAGCGCTCGAGAAGGCGCGCGGACTGGCCTGCGACGGGGTGATCATGGATCTCGAGGATGCGGTTGCCCCCGAGATGAAGGCCGAGGCCAGATCCAAGATCGCCGCGGCCCTGGCCGAAGGCGGCTATGGCGGACGGGAGCTAGTGATTCGCACCAATGGGTTGGACACGCCGCATGGCCATACGGATCTGGTGTTCGCAGCGACGGCGGGTGCCCACGCGGTCCTGCTGTCGAAGGTCGAGAGCGCCGATACCGTGCGCCAGGCGGCCCGGATTCTGGAGGCCAACGGCGCGCCGGCCGATCTGGCGATCTGGTGCATGATCGAATCGCCGATGGCGGTGCTGGAGATCCGGTCGATCGCCGCCTCTCACCCGCGGCTGGGCTGTCTGGTGATGGGAACCTCGGATCTGGCGAAGGATCTGCACTGCCTGCACACGCCGGACCGTCTGCCCATGATCACCGCCCTGGGTCTCTGTCTCCTGGCGGCGCGGGCGCACGGGCTGGCGATTCTGGACGGGGTGCATTTGGATCTGAATGACGAGGAAGGCTTCGCCGCCGCCTGCCGTCAGGGGGTCGAGTGGGGGTTCGACGGCCGCACCCTGGTCCATCCCAAGACCATCGATGCCGCCAACGCCGCCTTCGCCCCCGATGCGGCGGCCCTGGAGTGGGCCCGCAAGATCACCAAGGCCCATGCGGAGGCCGAAGCGAAGGGGGCCGGGGTGCTGCTGGTCGACGGCAAGCTGGTGGAAGTCCTGCACGTGGCCGAGGCCAAGCGCCTGGTGGAACTGGCCGAGAAGATCGACGCCCTGGGGTGAGAGCCGGCGTTATCGGCAGAAGCTGATGGAGTTCTCGGCGCAGATCTGTTGGCCGTCGACCCAGGTCGCCCCGGACAGGTCTGCGCGATAGAAATTCGAGCCCCGGATCCGCGCGCCGGTCAGGTTGGCACCGCGCAGATCCGCCGAGACGAATCGGGCATCCGCCAGATCGGCTCCTTCGAGGCTCGCCTTGCGCAGGTCGGCATCGGTGAAATCGGTATAGCGCAGGCTGGCCCCGGCGAAGGTTGTTTCCCGCAGATCGGCGTTTATGAACCGGGTCCGGGCACCGTCGATCCCGGTCAGGTCCGTGCCCGTCAGGACAGCCCGGTTGAAACTGGCCCGGTCCAGCTTGGCGCCGGACAGATCGATATCGGACAGCTCGAACTTGTCGAAATTGCAGGATCGCCAGTCGACCACCGGGCGGGGTGGGTCCGTGCAGGCGGCGGCGGCGTCCTTCGGGGCGGCGGCCAGCATGACCCCGGCGAGAGCGAGCGCGATCGTGAGGGAGGCGGCACGATGTGGGAACATGGATCTCTCATGGTGGGCTGATGTGCGTCCTAATGTGGCAACGATGCGCGGAATTGCCATGCCGACGCAATGTTTGCCCGCCGGGGCGGTTCCCTTTGTCGCAAGTCTTGCCGGGAAACCCGGACATCCCGCAGCGTCTTGGCTTTCCGTTCCCGGCGTTTGCGCCATCTGAATTTGGGTATGACGATCACCTCCTGGGGTTTGTGTCCGGGAAACGATGGTCTATAAGGTGCGCACCGAATGCGGCACTGCAAAAGGCAGACCCGACCGTGGTCTCCCAGGCGGTACCGGTTGGATTGACGAACTGGCCGTGCCCATATGACCGAGCACGAGGAGAGGATCGCATGAGCGCCAAGACCCGCCCGCTTTCGCCGCATCTGCAGGTCTACAAGCCGCAGCTGACCAGTATCATGTCGATCTCGCACCGGGTGACCGGGGTCGCCTTGGCGGTCGGCACGCTGCTTCTGGTCTGGTGGCTGATGGCCGCCGCGTCCGGGCCGGACGCCTTCGCCACCGTGCAGGGTTTCATCGGCAGCTGGTTCGGCCATCTGGTGCTGTTCGGCTTCACCTATTGTCTGATGTATCACCTGTGCAACGGCATCCGGCATCTGTTCTGGGACGCGGGTCACGGGTTCGAGCTGGAAACCGTCTACAAATCCGGCTGGTACACGGTGTATGGCTCGATTGGCCTGACGGTGGCTGCCTGGCTGATCGGGATCGCCGCCCTCTGATCGCAGGATCTACGACGCACACTGGCGCGACACGTCGCGAGGTTGGAGAGAAAGAATGAGTGAGAACTCGATGCGCACCCCGCTCGCGCGGGTCCGGGGTCTGGGAGCGGCCAAGGACGGTGTCCATCACTGGTGGATGCAGCGGCTGACTGCGGTCGCCCTGGTGCCGCTGGTCCTGTGGTTCGTGATCTCGGTCGCCGGTCTGGCGGGGATGAGCTACGCGCAGGCGATTGCCTGGATCTCCAGCCCGTGGGTCTCGGTCTTCCTGGTGCTGCTGATCGTTGCGACTTTTTACCACGCGCAATTGGGTGTGCAGGTGGTTATCGAGGATTATGTGCATAACGAGCCGGTGAAGCTGGCGGGCCTGGTGGCGCTGAAATTCGCAGCCATCATTCTCGCGGTCGCTGCCATCTTCGCGGTCCTGAAAATCGCATTCGGAGGCTGACGCCATGGACTCCTACAAGATCATCGATCACGAATACGACGCGGTCGTCGTCGGCGCCGGCGGCGCCGGTCTGCGCGCGACGCTCGGCATGACCATGGAAGGGCTGAAGACCGCCTGCATCACCAAGGTGTTCCCGACCCGCAGTCACACCGTCGCGGCCCAGGGCGGCATCGGCGCGGCACTCGACAATATGGGCGAGGGCGACAACTGGAAATTCCACATGTACGACACGGTCAAGGGCTCCGACTGGCTCGGTGACCAGGACGCGATCGAGTACATGTGCCGCAACGCCATCCCGGCGGTGATCGAGCTGGAACACTACGGTGTGCCGTTCTCCCGGACCGAGGAAGGCAAGATCTACCAGCGGCCGTTCGGCGGCCACACGCTGGACCACGGCAAGTCCATGGCCAAGCGCGCCTGCGCCGCCGCCGACCGGACCGGGCACGCGATCCTGCACACCCTGTATCAGCAGTCGCTGCGCAACAACGCCGAATTCTACGTCGAGTATTTCGCGCTCGACCTGATCATGGACGACACCGGCGCCTGCGTCGGCGTCATGGCGATCGACTTGGCCGACGGCTCGATTCACCGCTTCCGCTCGCATCAGGTGGTGCTGGCGACCGGCGGGTACGGCCGGGCCTATTTCTCCTGCACCTCGGCCCATACCTGCACCGGCGACGGCAATGCGATGGTGCTGCGGGCCGGCCTGCCGCTGCAGGACATGGAGTTCGTTCAGTTCCACCCGACAGGTGTGTACGGGGCGGGCTGTCTGATCACCGAAGGCGCGCGCGGCGAGGGCGGCTACCTGACCAATTCCGAGGGTGAGCGGTTCATGGAGCGCTACGCGCCGACCGCCAAGGATCTTGCCTCCCGCGACGTGGTCAGCCGGGCCATGACCATCGAGATCAACGAAGGGCGCGGGGTCGGTCCGAACAAGGACCACATCATGCTGCACCTGGAGCATCTGGACCCCGACGTGCTGTCCCACCGTCTGCCCGGAATTTCCGAGACCGCACGGATCTTCGCGGGCGCAGATGTCACCAAGCAGCCGATCCCGGTGCTGCCGACCGTGCATTACAACATGGGCGGCATCCCGACCAATTATCACGGCGAGGTGCTGAGCCCGACCGCCGACGATCCGGATCGGGTGGTCCCCGGTCTGATGGCGATCGGCGAGGCTGCCTGCGTCTCGGTGCACGGCGCCAACCGTCTCGGCACCAACTCGCTGCTCGACATCGTGGTGTTCGGTCGGGCCGCCGCCCACCGGGCGGCCGAGGTGGTCGAGCCGGGCGCGGGCCACAAGCCGATGCCGGCGGATGCCGGTCATAACGCTCTGGACCGTCTGGATAAGATGCGCCACGCCAAGGGCGATACCAATTCCGGTGAGATCCGCCTGAACATGCAGCGGGCGATGCAGACCCATGCGGCGGTGTTCCGGACCGAGGAGCTGATGTCGGAAGGCCTGACCAAGATTCACGATGTCGCGAAGTCGATGGAGTCCATCGGCCTGAACGACCGGTCGCTGATCTGGAACACGGACCTGGTGGAATCGCTGGAGCTGGACAATCTGATCGGCCAGGCGATCGTGACCCTGACCTCCGCCAGCGAGCGGGAGGAAAGCCGGGGCGCGCATTCCCACGAGGATCACCCGGATCGCGACGACGAGAACTGGATGAAGCACACGGTCATGTGGCTGGACGAGAACAACCAGACCAAGACCATGTACCGCGATGTGCACATGACCACCTTGTCGAACGAGGTCGAGGTCATCCCGCCGGCTGCGCGGGTTTACTGATCCTGTCGGCCGGGCACCGCGCCCGGCCGGATTGCTTGAATTTCAGACGGAACGGACGTCCGGAGAGCTTTCATGGCCGAATTCACCCTCCCCGCAAATTCCAAGCCCAAGATCGGGAACACCTATCCCGCACCCGACGGGGCGAAGCGGACCAAGACCTTCAAGATCTACCGCTATGATCCGGACAAGTCCGAGAACCCGCGGATCGACAGCTATACGCTGGACCTGGACGATATGGCGCCGATGGTTCTGGACGCGCTGATCAAGATCAAGAACGATGTGGACACCACGCTGACCTTCCGGCGGTCCTGCCGCGAGGGGATCTGCGGATCCTGCTCGATGAACATCGACGGCACCAATACCCTGGCCTGTCTGAAGCCGATCGACGAGGTGCAGGGCGAGGTGCATATCTACCCGCTGCCGCACATGCCGGTGATCAAGGATCTGGTCCCGGATCTGACGACGCCCTACGCTCAGCTCGCCTCGGTGGAGCCCTGGCTGCAGACCAAGACCCCGCCGCCGCCGACCTCTGAGCGGCTGCAGAGCCCGGAGGAGCGCGAGAAGCTCGACGGGTTGTGGGAATGCGTGCTGTGCTTCTGCTGCACCACCTCCTGCCCGAGCTACTGGTGGAACGGCGACCGCTATCTGGGTCCGGCCGTGCTGCTGCAGGCCTACCGGTGGATCGCCGACAGCCGGGACGAGTTCACCGGCGAGCGTCTGGACGCGCTGGAGGACCCGTTCCGCCTCTACCGCTGCCACACCATCATGAACTGCACCAAGACCTGTCCGAAGCATCTGAATCCGGCCAAGGCGATCGCCGAGATCAAGAAGCTGATGGTGATGCGCCAGTAGGATGCGCCCGTCGCACAGGTGACGCGAAATCTGATGAAGCCGCCTTTCGGGGCGGCTTTGTCGTATCCGGGGATGGACCGGGGCGATCCAGGGACGGCGTTGCCATCGTTTTGCCGCTTGCCTATGGTCGTCTCGGCGTTTCCATGACGCTGAAAAGGATATGTTCATGACCCGCCTCCCGATGTCGCCCCCTGCTCTGGCGTTTGCCGCTCTGGCTCTTGCCTTGGCAACTGCGCCGCTCTCCGCCGCCAGGGCCGACGAGCACACGCGCCCCAAGGCCGAAATCACCCGGTCCGGAGTGGCCGATGACGAGGTGACGCTGGCGCTGTCGGAGGAGGCCTGGGTCGAGACCAGCACCGCGACCGTGCGGCTGGCCGCCGATCTTGCGGTCGAGAGCGGCAGTTTCGGGGCCGCCCGCGCCAGGCTGGAAGCGGATCTGGCGGGTTTCGTCGAGGGTGCCGTCTGGCGGATCGTCGATTTCCGCCAGCGCGGCGAGGATTCCGGGTTCGAACGCTGGCGCGTGGTGGCCGAGGCGCGGGTGGCGGAAGCCGCCCTGGCCGATCTGCCGGAGAAGGCCAAGGCGGCTTCCGGGCCGGGCCGGGCGCTCTCGGTGGCCGAGGTGGACTACACCCCCACCCGCCTCGAGCGGGAGGCAACCCTGGCGACCCTGCGGGCGGCCCTGTACGCCCGCGTCGCGGCCGAGATTGCGGCGCTGAACGCGGCCTTTCCGGATCGGAGTTTCCGGGTGCGTCTGATCCACCTGCAGCCGGAGGGCGGCCCGGTGATGCGGCCGCAGATGATGATGCGCAGCGAGGCGATGGCAAGTGACGGGGCGGCTCCGAAAGCCGCCGGTCTGGCCGGGGCCGAAAAAGCGATTCTGACCGCGTCGGTGGTACTGGCCGCCTCGGTCGAACAGAGGGAGAAGAGCGAATGAGCAAGGTGTTGATCGTCACCGGCGGGTCCAGGGGCATCGGGGCGGCAATCTGCCGTCTGGCGGCCAAGGACGGCTGGGACGTCGCGGTGAATTATGCCGGCAACAAAGCGGCCGCCGAGGCGGTCGCCGCCGATGTGCGGGCCGCCGGGCGCAAGGCGGCGGTGATCCAGGGCGATATGTCCAAGGAAGCCGATGTGATCGCACTTTTCGAGCAGGCCGAGGCTGAGCTGGGCCCGGTCACCGGGCTCGCCGCCAATGCGGGCATCACCGGCAAGATCACCAAGGTCGCGGACATGTCGGTCACGGCGATGCAGGAGGTGGTCGGCCTCAACGTGATCGGTCTGATGGTCCAGAACCGCGAGGCGGTGCGGCGGATGTCGACCAGGCTGGGCGGCAAGGGAGGGGTGATCGTCAACACTTCCTCGATCGCCGCCCGCCTGGGCGCGCCGAACGAGTTCACCCATTACGCCGCCTCCAAGGGGGCGGTGGACAGCTGGACCCGGGGCATCGCCCGTGAGGTCGCGGGTGAAGGGGTACGGGTCTGCGCCGTCGCGCCGGGGATGATCGATACCGAGATCCATGCCACGGCCGGGGCGCCGGACCGGGCCGCCCGGCTGGGCAGCACCGTGCCGATCGGCCGCGCCGGCAGTGCCGAGGAGGTCGCCCAGACCATTGTCTGGCTTCTGTCCGATCAGGCCAGCTATACCGGCGGCGGGATCCTCGAGGTCAGCGGCGGACGCTAGGGAGACGCGCCGGCGGGTCTAGATCACCGCCGGCTCGATCTGTTGAGCCGTCGGGGCGGTCATCTGAAACGACGGACGATCCAGCAGGCGCAGCCGCAGCGCCGCAAGCTTCGGGTGACCGGGCTGCCAGGCGAACTCCGGATACCGGAGCGTCAGGTAGTCGGCGGTGCAGCCCGCGGCGATGTCGGCGAGCCCGAACCGTCCGCCGACGCAGAATCCGTTCTCCGGCACCAGCCGCTCCAGCTCCGCCAGGCCGCCTTTGATCTTGCGGAGCTGACGGTCGATCCAGGCGGCGCTCCGGTGCTCGGGCGTCCGCTTCATCTCGAAGAAATACAGCACGAAGGCGTCGCAGACGCCGTCTCCCACCACCTCCAGACGCCGGGCTGCGAGCCGCTCGACCGGATCGGCGGGCATCATCGGCGGGTGCGGATGATGCACCTCAAGCCATTCCAGGATGTAGCTGGACTCGAAGACCGGCTCGCCGCCCTGCGGTCCCGGGCCGTCCGGGATCAGGATCGGAATCTTCTCGAGCGGATTGTGCCGCCCGGTGACCGTATCCGCGTTCCACGGCACGGTGGTTTCCAGATCGAACGGGATGCCCTTCTCGTGCAGAACGATCCGGACCTTCCGGGCGTACGGGCTCGGGGAGGCGCTGATGAGTTTCATGGCCCGAGGATAGCCGATCCGGCGCAAAAGAAAACGGCGCGGAGATCGCTCCCCGCGCCGTCTCGTGTAACGATTTCAGACCGGATCAGGCGTCGGCCTTGGCCGACAGGTCCTCGCCGGTCTCCTGGTCGACCACCTTCATCGACAGCTTGACCTTGCCGCGATCGTCGAAGCCGATGACCTTGACCTTGACGCTGTCGCCTTCCTTGACCACCTCGGCGACGGTCTCGGGACGGCGGTCGTTGGTGAGCTGGCTGATGTGCACCAGGCCGTCCTTCGCACCGAAGAAGTTCACGAAGGCGCCGAAGTCCATCACCTTCACCACCTTGCCGGTGTAGATGTGGTTCAGCTCCGGCTCGGCGACGATCGAGTGGACCCAGTTGTAGGCCGCGTCCAGGGCGGACTGTTCGACCGCCGCGATCCGGACCTTGCCGTCGTCCTCGATGTCGATCTTGGCGCCGGTGGTTTCGCAGATCTCGCGAATGACCTTGCCGCCCGAGCCGATGACTTCCCGGATCTTGTCGACCGGGATCTGCATGCTGACCATCTTCGGGGCCGTGTCGGACACGCCGTCACGCGCACCGGTCAGGGCCTTCGACATCTCGCCCAGGATGTGGATCCGGCCGTCCTTGGCCTGACCCAGGGCGACCTTCATGATCTCCTCGGTGATCGAGGTGATCTTGATGTCCATCTGCAGGGCGGTGATGCCGTTCTCGGTGCCGGCGACCTTGAAGTCCATATCGCCCAGGTGATCCTCGTCACCCAGGATATCGGACAGGACGGCGAACTTCTCGCCTTCCTTGATCAGGCCCATCGCGATGCCCGCCACCGGGGCCGGCATCGGAACGCCGGCATCCATCATCGAGAGCGAGGCGCCGCAGACGCTGGCCATCGAGGAGGAGCCGTTCGACTCGGTGATCTCGGAAACCACCCGCATGGTGTACGGGAACGCCTCCTTGGTCGGCAGCAGCGGACGGACGGCGCGCCAGGCCAGCTTGCCATGGCCGATCTCGCGACGGCCCGGAGAGCCGACCCGACCGGCTTCGCCCACAGAGTAGGGCGGGAAGTTGTAGTGCAGCATGAAGCTCTCGCGGAATTCGCCCTCGAGCGCGTCGATGATCTGCTCGTCCTGGCCGGTACCGAGGGTGGTGACCACCAGCGCCTGGGTCTCGCCCCGGGTGAACAGAGCCGAGCCATGGGCCCGCGGCAGCACGCCGACCTCGGCCACGATCGGCCGCACGGTCTTGGTGTCGCGTCCGTCGATCCGGTTGCCGGTGTCCAGGATGCGGCCCCGGACGATGTCGCTCTCGATCTCCTTGAGCAGACCCTTGGCGGCTTCCTTTTCCTTCTCGTCTTCGATGGTCGCCATCGCCGTGTCCTTGGCGGCGGCAACCTTGTTCTGACGCTCGGTCTTGTTCGGCTCGTCATAGGCGGATTCCATGTCCGCCTTGCAGGCCGCATGGAGACGCTTGCGCAGATCGTCGAGATCCATCGTCGGCGCCGGCAGGTCGATCGGCTCCTTGGCGGCGTTCTCGGCCAGGTCGATGATCGCCTCGATCACCGGCTGGAACTCCCGGTGACCGAACATCACCGCACCCAGCATGATCTCCTCGGACAGCTGCTTGGCCTGGGATTCGACCATCAGCACACCTTCCTGGGTGCCGGCGACCACCAGATCCAGCTCGCTTTCCTTGGTCTGCGCCTGGGTCGGGTTCAGGATGTACGCGCCATCCATGTAGCCGACCCGCGCACCCGCGATCGGGCCCAGGAACGGCGCGCCGGACAGGCACAGGGCCGCCGAGGTGCCGACCA
>JANSYC010000182.1 GCA_024742605.1 Alphaproteobacteria bacterium
CCGCGTCTTCGTGGTTCCGTTCTCAAAAGTTGTCTCGACGATGATCCGCACATCCATGGCAATTCCTCTGCTGTGAAATCACCATCATAGACAAATACCCCCAGGTTTTGCCCACTCCCGGTCTGACGCAATGGATGGGCTGGTGGTGGGCCGATCCGGTCGCGGCGCTTCTGATCGTGCCCTACGTCGCGTGGGAGGCGTTCGAGGCCACCAAGGATGCGCGGTCGGTCGATCCGGACGAGGCCGAAGCTACCCCCGACGCCTGACGTTGCGCATGATGATCCGGTTCTCGGGCAGGGGTGGCAGCTCTCCCGTGCCCAGCTCCAAATCCTGATCCCGCACATCGTATTCGATGTCGTTCACAAGATATCTGCAAAACGCCTTCATCTGGCTGATCGCGATCCACTCGCCCGGACAGCGGTGGTTCGTGTAGTGGCCGCCGCCGCCCTGTGGAATGAAGTCGTAGGGGTTTTCGGCGCGGCTCCGAAACCGTTCGGGGCGGAACTCAAGTGGCGCATCCCACGAACGCGGATCGGTGTTCGTGCCATAGAGGTCGAGCAGGACCCTGCAACCTTCCGGAAAGCGATACCCTTTCCACTCGAAAGTACTTTTGACTCGTGCCGCGACCGCAGGAAAGAATGGATAGAGGCGGCGGACCTCTTGCACGAAGGGTTCGAGCAGTCCTTCATCGTTCCGCAGTTTTTCCTGCCATTCCGGATACCGGCGCAAGGCGTGGGCCGTCTGAACAATGAAAACGGACACCGCCACGGTCGGGCGCAAGACGTTCAACAACTCCACGGCGGCGACTTTCGGGGTCAGCATCGCGCAGTCGAGATCACGCCACGTCGCGATGACATGAAGGGCGCTTTCCTGCGTCGGCTGAAGCTCGCCTTCACGCACCTGTTGAATCACCCGTGCTGACCATTTTTCCAAGCGGTGACGCGCCAGTCGCGCGGCCCAATGTTTCGGGCCGATGGCACCGGCGTCCTGAAAAAGCGCTGTAAGCTGCGCCGTTCGGGTCGCCACCTCCGCCTCGGGAATCGGAACCCCACACCAGGCGCAAACGGCTCTCGTGAGCATTTCGCGCACATCGTCGTAGAAAACGACTTCGTTCCTCGCCTCCCAGTCCGGTGCATAATTGTCCAGCATGTGAAGCGACATGCCCTGAAGCGCGGCTATATGCTCGGTCCCCATCAGCGACATGAACATCTTCTTGCGGTGCTGGTGGGCAGCGCCGTCCAATCCCTGAATGCCGCCTTCACCCAACAGGGTCTTCTGTATGCGGCCTGGCATCGAGCCCGCGCGGATCAGCTTATCGTCGGAATAGAATACTTCCGCAGCCGCCGACCCGGTCATGCAGATCGTCTTTTGAAGGAGGATGCGGGTTTCAAACAGATCTGTGTCGAGTGCGCGGCAGGTCTGAGAGATGAATCCATACGGATTTCGCAGCAGGGTGAGTGTGCTGTCAAAGCCTTTCGCAGATGGTATGCTGAACATGGATTACATCCCCGTTGTGTTTTCCTTGCGTTGACCCTGACCAGGCTTGTCCTTCGCAGAGCGGAAGCTGTCCCAGAACAGCAGGGCCGCGCCGCAGAAGATTGCTACGTCTGCGAGATTGAAGGATGGCCAGTGGTATGACCCGTAATGGAAGTCGAGAAAGTCAGGGACGGCCTGATAGCGAAGTCGGTCGAGGATATTGCCAAGCGCGCCTCCGATGATCAGACCGAGCGCCGCACCTGTCAGCCTGTCCGGAGCCTTCCATAGCCAGATCAGCAGCCATGCCACGACCACGGCAGCAAGTGCGACCAGA
>JANSYC010000121.1 GCA_024742605.1 Alphaproteobacteria bacterium
CGCCGGTTACACCGCACGAAAAGGCCCCCGCGAACGGGGGCCTTTCCAATGGTCTTTCCGGATCGGCGTAAGCCGATCGATCATTCCAACCGTCAGGAGGCCGGGATGACCTTGGTCTGGGTCTTCACACCACGTGCGATGATCTCGACCCGACGGTTCAGACGCTCACGGACGCCATCGCCAGTCTGCACCGCAGGACGGGTCTCACCCTCAGCTTCGAGGTCCAGCTCGTTGTAGTCACGGACCGTCATGCCGTCAGCCTCAAGGGCCTCCCGGACGGCCAGAGCGCGGCGCTGCGAGAGCTGTGCGTTATAGTCCGACGGACCCGAGGTATCGGTGTGACCCTCGATGAACAGTGTCACCACCGGACGAATCGTCTTCATCTCGGCAACGAACGCCCGCAACTGGCTGTTCGCCTCTGCCGTGATCTCCGACTTGTCGAACTCGAAATAGACCGTCTCGCGGGCGATTTCCTCAGTGGTATTGGTCACCGGAACGGTGTTCATCACATTCCGCAGATTCGCCATCGCGGCCAGGAAATCGGCGCGACAGGCCGCGATATCGTCCGGCTGATGGCCCTCTTCCTGCTGCTCAACCCAGCAGTCGTACCTGGCTTGGGCGACAGCTGCCTCGTGCGGAGCCGCCGTCGGAGCGCCTGCATTCAGCAGGCCAACAAGGTCGGCGCGGGCCGCCTGGAGTTCCGCCAGCTTATCAGCGTACTTGATGTTGAAATCAGCCGGGTCGGACGGCATCGGAATCTGACCGTTGGCGGCCATCATGCCCTTGTTGGCGTGCTTCTCGGCATCGATCCAGTCGTACATCTCATCGGCTTCGAAGATCGCCAGTTTGCGATACTCGGCGGTCAGCTGCGGGGCGAAGGCCGTGCCGGTCGGATTCTGATCACGAATGGCCGCGACGTCATTGAAAATGATGCCCGCGGTCGCCGGTCCTGCCAGCATCGTGGCAAGTGCGAACGGCATAGCGTAGCCCAACTGCTTACGTACAGTCATACAATATTCCAATCGTGTTTGTGTGTACGAGTTCGCCCGACACGCTTGCCTTTAGAACCCAAAGGCCGAATACGCTATCCACTCGCCGGATAGGACCGCATTCCCAAGTACCGAGCTTCGGTTGAACTCAGAGGTTGGAAGCAGCACGCCGGTTATCAAGGAGTTTTTCTGTGACGAGCAAAATAAACTTTTGTGTCAAAAGGAAAATTTCATCTAAGCGGCATCCGATGTTTCGTTCCGGGAGGGATCGGGATCGGAGACACTTGGAATGATCGCCTGCGTCTGAAGTTCCGGTGGGCGGCGGTCGGGCGGCGTCACGATGCCGCCGGAGACGACCATCTTGATCCCCTCTTCAACGGTCATGTTGAGCTTGTAGAGCCCGCCGCGCGGCAGAAACAGCAGGAACCCAGATGTCGGATTCGGTGTGGTCGGCAGGAAGACGTTCACCATCTCATCCTCGGTCAGGTTCTGGACCTCTCCGACCGTATCGCCGGTGATGAACCCGATCGCCCAAATTCCCCGCCGGGGGTATTCAACGAGAACCACCTGGCGAAACGCGTTCGATTTCTGGGCCAGCACCGTTTCGAGAATCTGCTTCAGCGCACTGTGCAGATTTCTGGCAACCGGCATACGCGCCATCAACCGGTCGAACAGCCCCAAGACCCATCGCCCCAGCAGGCCCGCCGTGAACGCGCCGATCATCACCAGCACCACGATCGACACCAACAGGCCGAGCCCGGGGATCGAAAACGGCAGGTATGTCTCCGGATTGTAGCGGGCGGGAATCAGCGGCTCGACCTGGCTATCGACAAAGTCGACGAACAGCCACACCAGATACAGCGTGATACCGATGGGCGCGGTGACCAGGACCCCGGCGAAGAAATAGGTGCGCAGGCGCGCAAACACAGAAGCGGTGTGACGTGTCGGCATTCTCGGGCTCAACCCTCCAGGAACGGCAAAAGATGGGCGAGCGTTTCCTCCGGTTCCTCTTCTGCGAGGAAATGTCCGCACGGAACCGCCATTCCGGACACTTTTCCATCGGTATAAGGCGACCATATGGCAATCGGATCAAATGTGCGACCCACAACGCCCTGCCCGCCCCAAAGAACCTGGATCGGGATCGAGAGCGACTGATCCCGGTCCGCCCGATCGTGCTCAAGATCCAACGTCGCCGACGCCCGATAATCCTCGCAGGTCGCGTGGATCGTCTCCGGCTTCGAGAAATGGCGACGGTATTCCGCCATCACGTCCTCCGGGAACGCGTCCGCTGTCCGCGCCAGCGCCATCTTGCGGGCCATGTAGTAGGCCGGATCGGCGCCGATCAGCCGCTCGGGAAAGTCGAAGGGCTGAATCAGGAAGAACCAATGATAATAACCGGTTGCGAACGCCATATCGGTCCGCTCGTACATGTCCAGAGTCGGGCAGATATCGAGGACCGACAAGCGGTCGACCCTGGCCCTGTGGTCCCGCGCCAGGCGATGGGCGACCCGACCGCCCCGGTCATGTCCGACCACCGAGAAACGGTCGTGACCCAGCGCCGTCATCACCTCGGCCATATCGGCCGCCATCGCCCGTTTCGAGTACGGCGCATGCGTCTCGTCGGTTGGCGGCTTGCCGCTTTCCCCGTAGCCCCGGAGATCCGGAGCGACCACGGTGAACCGCTGCGCCAGTCTCGGCGCGAGGTGCCGCCACATCAGGTGGGTCTGCGGATAGCCGTGCAGCAACAGCAGCGCCGGCCCTGACCCGCCGGTGAGCAGTTGAATCTCCGTGCCGGACGTGGCGAGAATCCGTTTCTGGAAGCCTTCAAACCACGGCACCCGCAACTCCTTTGTCTCGGTGACAACTTCCCGTCTGGTCGCCCGGTCAACCCTCAGGCACACTGAAGATATGGCCCAAAACACAGCCTCGGCAAACCCCACCCCACCGTCCCATCCGGTCCCAGAGTTCGGCCCCGGACTGCGCAGACTGTTCCTGCTCGAGGAGGGCGCGGTCTATCTGAACCACGGCTCCTACGGCGCGACCCCCAAATCCGTAATGAAGACGCAACGGGATTGGCAGGAGGCGCTGGAACGGGAGCCGAGCCGGTTCATGGAGCGGGAGTTTCGGCCCGCCCTCAGGGTCGCGACGGAACGCCTGTCGGGCTATCTCGGCGTGCCCGGCCGGGAGATCGCGATGGTGGAGAACGCGACCATGGCCGTGAACGCTGTGTTGAATTCGATCGACTTCGCGCCGGACGACGAAATTCTGATCAACTCCCAGACTTATAACGCGGTCAAGAACGCGGTCCTGCACATCTGCAAGCGGACCGGGGCGACACCCATATGGGTCGATCTGCCCTTCCCGATCCAGTCGGGCGAACAAATTCTCGCGAACTTCACCGGCGGTCTCAGCAGTCGGACCAGACTGGCGCTGATCGACCATGTCACCTCGCAGACCGCCACCATCATGCCGGTGGCGGAGATGGCGGCGGCGGCACGAGCGGCAGGCGCGTTCGTGCTGATAGACGGCGCACACGCGCCCGGAATGATTCCGCTCGATCTGCCGGCCACCGGCGCCCATTGGTATACCGGAAACTGCCATAAGTGGATGTTCACGCCCAAGGGCTGTGCCCTGCTCTGGGCCGAGGACAGCGTACGGGACACACTGCACCCGTCTGTTATCAGCCACGGCTACGGCGAAGGGTTTGTCGCCGAGTTCGATTGGGTCGGAACCAGAGACGCCTCGGCCCAGCAGGCATTGCCGGCCGCACTCGATTTTCGAGAGACCTTCGGGGACGAGCCGATCCGACAGCACAATCACAACCTGGCGGTCCGTGCCGCTCACCTGCTGTCAGACGCCTGGAAGACCCCGATCGGCGCACCGGACGCGCTGCTGGGATCGATGGCCGCAGTGCGGTTGCCGAGCGGCTTGGGATCCACCCAGGCACATGCATTTGAGGTCCGGCGGCGCCTGCTGGACGAGTACCGGATTCAAACCCCGGTATGGGCCTTGGACGGTCAGCTCTGGCTCCGGATCTCGGCCCAGATCTACAATGGGATCAAAGAATACGAAGTGCTCGCGGACGCGATTCTGACGGAACGCCGCAACGCCTCTTAGGTCTTCGTATCAGTTCAGTTTCTGGCGATACTTCCGTTCAAGCTGGCTCAGGACCTCCAACCGCCGCTGACCACCATTCTTCATGGCCATCTTGAACAGCCGTGAGGCTTCGTTTTCCGGCTCCTGCGGGGTCATCGCCACCTGCCCGGTCTGAATCAAAGCTGCCCGATGAGCGCGTTCGAGAACCTCCGGCCGGATTTTCCGCCGGACCTCGCGCAGGATTTTCAGGGCTTTGTCTTTTTCGCTCATGATCCGAGTATGTCCTGAAACACCGCCGCGCTTCAACGCGTCCACTGGGGCTCAGAAGAATTTCGAGCTAAAGGCCGCCGCCAATGCGCCGCCGGCGATCTTGGTAACAACGGCTTCCGCCCGGCCCTTGACCTGGGTCTGGCCGTCCATGGCGTCGATCTCGAACCGGAACCGCTGGCCTGTGATCACGATGTCCTTGTCGTAGGGGTCGATGATGAACCCCTTGGCATTCAGTTCCCGAATGTTGAAAACGAACCTGTCGATCCGGATATTGCCGAGAGATTGAGTCCCGCCACCGAGGGGCTTGCCGCTCCGCTTTGCAGCGGCCGGTTTCTTCTTTGATGCATTAACCTTAAGAAAATCGAACATTCTGGAATCCTCACCAGGATTCTCTTAATATAAACCATGTAGGGATGCACACAAGCCCTTGTGTTATGGGGCTTACGGTCGGTTCACAGATCTCAAATCTCTGACGGGAAAAATCGGCGGACTGGTGAGCGCGACAGGGTTCGAACCTGTGACCGTCTGATTAAAAGTCAGATGCTCTACCAACTGAGCTACGCGCCCGCCATGCCGTCCGGCATTCGACTGGCCGGGAACCTAAGGGGGCACCCCCGCCTCGTCAATCCGTGAAACGCCCCTGAGCGGCGGAATGCCACAGAATTCCGGCCGAAAACGGCCCGAGCTCTCAATTCCAGGGGCCGGTTTGCTTGCCCTTGTCGGATTTGTCCGGATCGACATTGAAGCGGTGCACCACCCGTTCCGCGACTTTCGGGCTGACGAATTCCGTGATGGCGCCCCCCAGCCGGCCGATCTCCTTGACGAATCGCGACGAGATGAACTGATTCCGATCCGAAGCCATCAGGAAGGTGGTCTCGATCCTTGGATTCAGCCGCGCGTTCATGCCCGCCATCTGAAACTCGTACTCGAAATCTGAGACCGCCCGCAGTCCCCGGATGATCACAGAGGCTTTCTCCGACTCCGCGAAATGCATCAGCAGCGAACCGAACGGCTTGACCTCAATGGTGCCGTTGAAGCCGCCGGACTGGTTCTTGGCGATGATCTCGTCCAATTCATCCCGCACCATTTCAACCCGCTCGTCCAGACTGAACAGCGGCCCCTTGCCGGCATTCCGCGCCACCGCGACCACCAGATGATCAACCGTCTTACTGGCACGCCGGATGATGTCGATATGACCGTTGGTTATCGGATCAAAGGTACCGGGATAAATCCCGATGCGCTGTAGGCTCATTCCTCGGTCTCCTCCCCACCCTCGGAACCGGCGTCCGGCGTCGAGCCGGCCTCGGCCACATCCGCTCCGGCCTCGACGTCACCGTCGACCGCAGCGTCCAGCACTTCCTCCGCCTCGTCGTCGCCGGTCTCGCCAACCAGGGAGACCGAGACAACCCGCTCATCGTCCGCAACCCGGAAGATGTAGACACCCTGCGACTGACGCGCGGTGATCCGGACATCACCGATCGGACAGCGGATAACCTGACCCTGGTCGGTGACCAGCATGATCTGGTCGTTCTCGGAAACCGCGAAGGATGCGGCCACAAGGCCGTTCTTCTTGGTCAGATCCACATTGGCGATGCCCTGGCCGCCCCGATTTGTCAGACGGTAGTTCCCGATCTCGGTCCGCTTGCCGAAGCCCTTGGTGGTGATCGTCAGCACATGCTGACGACGGATCTCGTCGGTCGCGTCCTCAAAGCCGTCAGCGGCACCATCGATATCGAACCGGCGGAGGATGGACATGGACACGACCCGATCCTCTCCCAGCAGCCGGATGCCGCGCACACCCAGACTGTCGCGGCCCTTGAAGACCCGGACATCGGCAACCTTGAACCGGATTGCCTTACCGTCCCGACTGGCGAGGAAGACGTCGTCATCCTCGGTGCAGGGCATCACACCGATCAACCGGTCGTCCTCGTCGAGCCGCATCGCCCGCTTGCCGGCCTTGTTGATGTTCGTGAAGTCGCTGAGGGAGTTACGACGGACCGTGCCCGCCTCCGTCGCGAACATCACATGCAGGTCGGCCCAACTCTCCTCATCCACCGGCATCGGCATGACCGTCTGGATCCACTCGCCCTGCTCCAGCGGCAGCAGGTTGACCATCGGCCGTCCGCGCGACTGGGGCGTGCCTTCCGGCAGGCGGTAGGTCTTCAGTTGGTAGACCTGCCCCTTGGATGTGAAGAACAGGATCGGCGAGTGGGTATTGGCCACGAACAGGCGGCTGACCCAATCCTCATCCCGGGTCGACATGCCCGACCGGCCCTTGCCGCCGCGCTTCTGCGAGCGGTAGGTGGCCAGCGGAACCCGCTTGATGTAGCCGGAATGGCTGACGGTGACGACCATGTCCTCACGCGCGATCAGGTCTTCGATATCGTGCTCGAACTCGCTTTCCTGGATTTCGGTGCGCCGGTCCGTACCCCATGCCTCCCGGGTGGCGACCAGTTCGTCGCGCAGAACCTGCATCAGGCGGGGCCGCGAGGTGAGGATCGCAAGGTAATCCTTGATCTTCTCGGCGATCTCGGAGGCTTCCTCAGTCAGCTTGCCCCGCTCCATGCCGGTCAGGCGCTGCAGACGCAATTCCAGAATCGCGCGCGCCTGGGCGTCCGACAGCTTGTAGGTGCCGTCGGCCGCGACCTCATGGCCGGGATCGTCGATCAGGGCGATGAAGTCCTTGACCTCGTCGGCGGGCCAGCGCTCGGCGCACAGCTTGGTGCGTGCGTCGCCAGCGTCCGAGGATCCGCGGATCATCGCGATCACCGGATCCAGATTGCTGATCGCGACCATCAGACCGGCCAGGATGTGCGCCCGGTCGCGCGCCTTGCGCAGCAGATAGCGGGTCCGGCGGGTGACCACTTCTTCCCGGAAATCGACGAAGGCCTGAATGACCTCGCGCAGGTTCAGCTGCTCGGGACGGCCGCGATTCAACGCCAACATGTTGACGCCGAACGTGGTCTGAAGCGGTGTGAAGCGATAGAGCTGGTTCAGCACCACTTCGGCCATGGCGTCGCGCTTCAGCTCGACCACCACCCGGACACCGTCCCGGTCGCTCTCATCCCGCAGATCGGAAATACCCTCGATGATCTTGTCGCGGACGGTCTCGCCGATCCGCTCGATCATCCTGGATTTGTTGACCTGATACGGGATCTCCGACACCACGATCGCAAACCGGTCTTTGCGGATCTCCTCGATCTCGGCCCGTCCGCGCATCACCACGGACCCTCGTCCGGTGTTGTAGGCGTCTCGGATGCCCGCCCGGCCCAGGATCAGCCCGCCGGTCGGAAAGTCCGGTCCCGGCACGATCTGGATCAGCTCGTCGATGGTGATGCCGGGATTGTCCACATAGGCGATACAGGCATCGACCACTTCGCGCAGATTGTGCGGCGGGATGTTGGTGGCCATACCGACCGCGATACCGCCGGCCCCGTTGACCAGCAGATTCGGATACTCGGCCGGAAGAACCGACGGCTCGGACGTGGTCTCGTCATAGTTCGGGACGAAATCGACGGTCTCCTTGTCGATGTCCCGCAGCAGCCCTTCCGCCGCCTTCGCCAGACGCGCCTCGGTGTACCGCATGGCCGCCGGCGGATCGCCGTCCATCGAGCCGAAATTGCCCTGGCCGTCGACCAGCGGCAGACGCATGGAGAAATCCTGCGCCATCCGGA
>JANSYC010000011.1 GCA_024742605.1 Alphaproteobacteria bacterium
ACAGCAGCCCGACCAGCAGCGCGCAGCTGCCGCTGGTCGCCATCGCGATGCTGGTCACGGTTGTCCGGCCCCACCGGTCGGCCGCCAGTCCCGCCGCCAGGGCGCCCAAGGCACCCGCTCCGATCACCGCGAAGGTCATCACCCCCGCCAGGGTCGTGGCCTCGCGCACCGGCCCCTTCGAGAGCCGGAAGCTGGCGTCCAGAAACACGCCGATCCAAGCCCAGACCGCATAGAGCTCCCACATGTGGCCGAGATAGCCTATATTTGCCAGACGGATCGAGGGAATCCGCCAGGCCCAGAGGGCGGCGGACGGATTGAACCGGGCGCCGACGGTCAGGATCGGCCCCATGGTGAAGAACTGGATCGCGACCGCCGCACTGACTGCGAGGGCGGAGGTCAGCGCGATCGTCAGCCGCCAGTCGAGGGTGGTCAGCCCGTTGATCAGATGGGGCATGGCGGACCCCAGGGTGAGCGCCCCCACCAGCAGGCCGGTCAGCAGCCCCATATCGCCCTTGGCCCAGCCCGCGGCCATCTTCATGCCCACCGGGTAGATCCCCGCCATGCAGGCCCCGGTCACGAACCGCAGCACGATCACCAGCGGAGACCCCGGATCGACCAGCAGCAGCCCGGCATTCGCCACCGCCGCGATCAGGGCCGCCGCAGTGAAGAACCGCTTCGGCGGAATCCGGTCAGCCAGCCCGAAGGCCGCGCTCGCCAGGCTGCCGACCACGAAGCCGGCCTGCACGGCACTGGTGAAGACCGACTGCTGAAAGTCGCTGAGATCGGCCTCAAGCCGGAGCGCCGGCAGCACCGCCGAGGCCGAGAACCAGAGCGCCATCGCCGCCACTTCGGCATAGGCCAGAATGGCGAGGGCCGCTCCCTTGCTGGTGAACGGTCGCGGCATCCCCCCGCCTCCCGGGCCGGTGGGTTAGCCGATTTCCCGGGTCGGAGATCCGGCGTGCCAGGCTTTGATGTTCTCGACCATCTGGCCGTAGAACAGCTGGTAGGTGTCCTCGCTGACATATCCGGTGTGCGGCGTCATCACCAGGCGGTCGAGCCCCCGCAAAGGGCTGTCCTGCGGCAGCGGCTCGTGATCGTAGACGTCGACCGCAGCCCCCCGGATCTTGCCGGATTTAAGGACGTCGATCAGAGCCGTCTGATCCACGATCGGCCCCCGCGAGGTGTTCACCAGAACCGAGGTCGGCTTCATCAGCCCGAACTCCCTGGCGGTCACCAGGCCGGTCGACCGGTCCGACAAGAGCATGTGGATCGTCACGATGTCGGCGCGACGGAACAGGTCCTCCTTGGAGACCAGTTCCGCTCCCACCTCGGCGCAGCGCTCGGCGGTCAGATTCGCGCTCCAGGCGATCACCTTCAGGCCGAAGGCCGGTGCGATATTGGCGACCATGCCGCCGAGACGGCCGAGCCCCATGATCCCGAGGGTCTTGCCCCGCAGGTCGAACGGCATCCGGGTCTGCCAGCCACCCTGTTTCATGATCCGGTCGTCATGGGGCACATGGCGGGCGGCGGCGAAGATAAGCGCCCAGGTGTGTTCGACCGTCGTGAACCCGGGGCTTTCGGTGCCGCAGCAGACAACCCCGTTCGCCTTCAGGGTCGCGAGGTCGACGGATTTGTTCCGCATCCCGGAGGTGATGAACAGCTTCAGATCCGGCAGCCGGCTGACCACCGCCGTCGGAAACGGCGTCCGCTCGCGCATCGCGCAGACCACGTCAAAGCCCTTCAGCCGCTCGACCAGCGCGTCGGGGTCCACCAGATTGTCGGTGAACACCACCGGCTCGAACCCATCGGGCAGGCTGCCCCAGTCCGCCATGTCGAGCGAGCAGTTGGCGTAGTCATCGAGAATCGCGATTTTCGGCACGTCGGGCGCCCTCCATTTATTGTCTTATGCGGAGCCGGTTGATCCGGATCCCGTTATCTCTTCTCCAGCTTCAGGCTCGCCGAGTTCATGCAATAGCGCTGGCCGGTCGGCTGCGGGCCGTCCGGGAACACATGCCCCAGATGGGCGTCGCACTTGGCGCAATGCACCTCGGTCCGGGTCATGAACCAGGAGCGGTCGGTCGTGGTCTCCACCGCCCCGTCCTCCAGCGGCGCCCAGAAGCTGGGCCAGCCGGTGCCGCTGTCGAACTTGGTCTCGCTGTCGAACAGCGGCTCGTCACAGCAGATGCAGCGGTAGATTCCCGGCGTCTTCTCACCGTCATAGGCGTTCGAAAACGGGCGCTCGGTGCCGTGCTTGCGGGTCACCCGATACTGCTCATCCGTCAGCTGGGCGCGCCATTCGGCATCGGTCTTCCGGATCTTGCCGGTCGTTGTGGTCTCGGTGGTATCTGCGCTCATGAAATCCTCCTTTGGAACGGCTTTCAGAGGAAAGACGTTACCCCCAATGTGGGGGCGGGACCGTCTCCGGTCACCCCCGATCACTCTATTGTCAGCCCTTCCGACGCTCGGTCAGAACCACGCCGTCACCGATCAGGCCCTCGACCTCGGCCTCTGAGAACCCGTTCTCGGCCAGGATCTCGCGGGTATGCTCGGCAAAGCGCGGCGGCCGGCGCTGGATCGAGCCGGGCGTGCGGGACAGCTTGGCGGGAATGCCCCAGCTGCGGTAGCCGTCCTTCTCGATCGCCATCTTGCGATGGATGGTGTGCGGATGGGTCATCGCCTGATGGGTGTCGCGGACCGGGCCGATCGGCAGACCTGCGGCCAGCAGCCGGTCACACAGGGCCTCGCCGTCCTCCTGCGCGAGCGTCACTTCCAGCTCGGCCTTCAGCGCGTCCCGGTTCTGCAGACGGTCGGCATTGCTCTTGAACCGGGGATCGGACGCCAACTCGGCTCGCCCCAGTTCGGTCACCAGCCGCGAGAACGCCCGGTCGTTGCCGCCCGCCACGAAGATGTCGACAGTCTTAGTCTTGAACTTGTCGTACAGCCCGATATTGGGATGCGGGTTGCCGGTCAGCCCGGGCGTCTTGCCGCTGAGATAGTAATTCGGCACGTGCGGGTGCATCAGCGACAGACCGCAATCGTAGAGGGTCATGTCGAGATACTGGCCCTGCCCGGACCGGCCGCGCTCCAGCAGCGCCATCAGAATGGCGTTCGAGGCGTGCAGCCCGGTCCCGATATCGACCATCGCCAGACCCAGCCGGGTTGGCCCGCTCTCGGGCGCGCCGTTCACCGAGAAATGGCCGACCATCGCCTGGATGATCCCGTCATATCCCGGATAGCCGCCATATGGGCCGTCCGCGCCGAAGCCGGAGATCCGGCAATGCACCAGCTTGGGGAACTTCTCCTTCAGGACCTGCTCATACCCCAGGCCCCATTTCTCCATCGAGCCGGGCTTGTAGTTCTCGATCAGGACGTCGGCCCCGTCCAGCAGGCGCAGCAGAACCTGCTTGCCCGCCTCGGTCGAGAGATCGAGGCCCATGGAGCGCTTGTTCCGGTTCACGCCGAGGAAATAGCTGGCATCGCCGCCCTCGTCGAACGGAGGGCCCCAGTCCCGGACCTCGTCGCCCTGCGGCGGTTCGATCTTCAGAACTTCGGCGCCGTGATCGGCCAGGAGCTGCGTGCAGTAGGGCCCGCCCAGCACGCGGGTGCAGTCCACCACCTTGATTCCGGCAAGCGCGCCGCCGCCCGATTTGGCTTCGGTCATATCATGTACTCCAGAGGGTCAGGCCGCCTTGTCGATCCCGAAGACCCGGGAGGCGAAGCTTGGATAGATCTCGGCGAGTTGCTGGGCCACCGGACCGCGAATGAGCGCGAGGGACTCGGCATCCGGTGCCGCGGTTTCGGGCACGCCACCCTCCGGCAGATCGTAGTCGAAGCCGGTCTGCTCGGCGATCTCCTCGACCGTATGGCCGGGATGGACGCTGGCCAGGGTGAACCTGGCGCGGCTCTTGTCGAAGCTGAACAGACAGCGGTCGGTGATCAGGGCGTGCGGGCCGCCGGGCCGATGGACACCGGGCTCGGAGACGCCGGGGGCGGAAATATAGTCGACCGCTTCGACCAGCGTGCGCGGGGTGTGCTCCAGACGGAACAGGATCACCCGCGGCACCACGTAGTACATGTAGGCCGAGCCGAACGAGCCCGGGAACCGCGCCTTCGGCCGGTCCGGGTCGCCGATCGAGACCAGATTGATATTGGCTTTCCCGTCGATCTGGGCACCGCCCAGGAAAAACGCATCGATCCGCCCCTGCCCGGCGCAGTCGAACAGCTCCTTCGCGCCGTCGGTGAAGAAATTATGATTCTCGGAGCCAAGCACCGACACCCGCGTCGCGCCGTTCGAGCGGGCACGGGTCAGCAGGGCCGCCGCCCCCGGCACCGGTGAGGACGCCCCGACCGCCACATGGCCGAGTCCGTCGAGCATGCCGGCGATGCTGCCGATCAGAATTTCCTCAAGTTGCACCTGGTCGCTCATTCGGCCGCCTCCGCGCCAAGAACCGTTTCCTGAAGATATTGGGCGAAACCTGCCTCGCTCCGCGCCATCTCCACATAACGCCCGATATGCGCAAGATCGGGTCCGTAGCCGCCGGGAATGCCCTGCGGCCAGGCCCCCTCCTTCACCTCGGCGATCGCCGAGACATAGAGACCCGGTATGGTCCCGGACGCGGTCTCGGGTGCATGCGCCAGATCGCCGTCGACGATCTCCTCAACGGTGATGAAGGCCGCCTTGGCAGCATGGGCCATCACCATGCATTCCCGCCGCACCCCGATGAACACATTGCCCAGCCGGTCGGCCTTGGGTGCGTGGAACATGGTCACATCCGGAACCAGCGCCGGGATCGCCACGATCGGGTCCTCCGCATCGGCGAACGGGTTGTCGATGACCTTCCAGTCCGGGCGCCGCGCCAGGATATCGGAGCCGATCAGCCCGCGCATCACGCTGAACGGCGCGCCCCGCTCCGCCGCCTGCAGACCGCCGTGAATGGCGGGACAGGTGGCGTCGAGCATCCGGATCGTGCCCGCCTTGATCGCGGCGGTGAACCGGGGCGCCAGTCCGAACTCGCCCAAGGTCACGGCGGCGGTCTCGACCGTCGCGACGCATCCGGCGCCGATCAGCACATCGGCCTGGTATCCGACCGCCGGGACCCCGACCAGATGCAGGTCCTTGGCCCCACGCCGGATCAGCGCCCGCACCAGCGCATTGGCGCAGAACGAGTAATCCGGCGGCAGCGCAACCTTCGCCCCATCCGGAATGCGCGCAGCCAGCGCGTCTGCGGACCCAAGAACCTCGGTCATGATCGTTCCCTCCTGACTTTTTCCGGATTGTGGGACGTCAAACGGTCGCCGACAAGACGTCCGGCTGCCGCGTCACCCGTTCCCGATCTGACCGAACCCCTGAACCGGTGCCACGTACTGTTTGTAGATGGCCGACGCGATCAGCCCGGCATCGATCGGCAGCATGACGCCGGTGATCGCCGCCGCCTTATCGGACAGCAGGAACTCGATCCCGTCGGCGATGTTCTGCGGATAGACCAGGATCGGCAGCGCGCCGGAGGCCCTGATCGCTTCCGGATCCCGGTGGCCGCTGTCGATCCGCGCCTGGATGGCGGGCGTGATGGTATAGGTCGGCGCCACGCCGTTCACCCGGATCTTGTGCACCCCGTATTCGCAGGCCAGCAGCTCCGTCAGCGACTTCACCGCCGCCTTGCCGACGCAGTAGCTCGGCAGCGGCAGGGCCGCGAAGCTGTTGATCGAGCCGATGGTGACCATCGCCCCGGTCTGACGCGGGATCATCCGGGCACCGACGGCCTTGGTGATCACATAGGTGCCGCGATAGTTCACCCGCCAGATCTCGTCATGCTCGTCCATGTCCATCACCTGGGAGGTCATGGCGTTCTGGAGCAGGCCGGCGGCGTGCACCAGACCCCAGATCGGACCGATCTCTTCCTCGACCCCATCGACCAGCGCATGGACAGACGCGTCCTCGCCGGCCTGGAAGGCGCGCGCATGCGCCACCCCTCCGGCGGCCCGGATTCCGGCCGCCACGGCTTCGGCGCCCTCGGCATTGCGATCCGCGACCACCACCTCGTCCCCGGCTCGCGCCAGCGTCTCCGCCGTCGCCTGCCCGATCCCGCTGGCCGCCCCCGTCACCAGCATCACGCGCTTGTCCGTCATTCTTTCCTCCCATCGATGTATTTTCGGTGCCGTGTCTCAGTCGTCGCGGAAGCTGACCCAGTCCTCCAGCGGCGCGCGTTCGGTGATCAGGCTGTTTTCCGGGACCGTCCAGTCGGCGTATCCCAGCGACAGCCCGCAGACCACGACCTCGCCGTCGTCCAGGTTCAGGGTTTCCCGGATCGGTTGGTGATAGGGCGCGAAGGCAGCCTGCGGGCAGCTCTCCAAGCCGTGGGCGCGGGCGAGAACCATGACGTTCTGCAGGAACATCCCGTAGTCGAGCCAGGAGCCGATCTCGAGCCGCCGGTCGATCGTGAAGATGATCCCCACCGGCGCGTCGAAGAAGGTGTAGTTGCGGCCGTGCTGGACGTGCATCCGGTCGGTGTCGCCCTTCTTGATCCCGAGCAGCCCGTACAGGTCCCAGCCGACCTTGCGGCGGCGGGCCAGAAACGGCTCCGGGAACTGTTTGGGATAATAGGAATACTCCCCCTTGCCCTCGACCTCCGGGTCGTCGAACGCCTTCAGGACCGCCGCCGAGAGCCGGTCCTTGGCCGCCCCGGTCAGCACATGGGCGCGCCAGGGCTGCATGTTGGTGCCGGACGGCGCCCGGGCGGCGATCTTCAGGACCCGCTCCACGATCTCGCGCGGCACCGCATCCGGTTTGAACGCCCGGACAGAGCGGCGTTGGCCGACGACCCGTTCGATCTCGGACGGCGCCTCGACGCCGAGGGGGATTTCGGGAGCTTCGGTGGGGGGGCGGCCGGCGGGTGTGTCTGTCATGCCGGGACGTTAACCGTGTCCCTTGCCGGACGCCAGTGCGCGAAGCCTCTCCCTCCATGGAAACCGAAGGCGGGCCATGGCACACTTGTGTGGTTAATGAACAATTAAAACGTTCAAGAGGAGCGGAACATGTTCAAGAGAACCGTCTTAACTCTGACGCTGGCCGGCACGCTCGGCCTCGGCCTTCAGGCACAGGCCGCCGAGGATTGGTATCCCTCGAAATACGGTGCCGACGATCAGGCGGGCGCCTCCAACCTGATGACACCGGCAAAGGCTCTGGAAGCCACCAAGCTGATCAAGACCGGCAACACGGTCTCGCTCGCCCGCACCTATCAGGCGGAGATGCCGCTGTTCGGCCAGCGTGTGTTCGCGGTGCGCGCCACCTCCGGGCTCGCCGGCGGACCGTTCGGCGAGAACCACGTGATCTGGATGGACGATTTCCTGGCGACCGAGATCGGCCAGGTCGGCACCCAGTTCGACGGTCTCGCCCATATCGGAGTCGGCGGAGACACGGATCTGTTCTACAACGGCACCCCTGCCAGCGAGGTGATCGGGGGCTATGGCGTGAAGAAGCTGGGCATCGAGCATGTCAAACCGTTCTTCACCCGCGGCATCCTGCTGAACTTCGAGGCGCTGAAGGGCCGCTCCATGGAACTGGGCGAAGAGATCACGGTCGAGGATATCGAAGCGGCCATGGACGCCCAGGGCCTGGCGGAGATCACCGAAGGCGATGTTGTGATCCTGCATACCGGCTGGGGCGCCAAGTGGATCAAGGACAACGCCACCTTCAATTCGGGTGAGCCCGGCATCGGCATTCCGGCCGCCGAATACCTGGTGAGCAAAGGCGTCGCCGTGGTCGGCTCCGACGCCTGGGCGGTCGAGGTGGTGCCGAACCCGGACAAGACCCAGGTCTTCCCGGTGCACCAGATCTTCCTCGTCAAGAACGGCATCTTCATCCACGAGAACGTCGCGACCGAGAACCTGGTCGCCGCCGGCGTGGACGAGTTCGCCTATATCTTCAATCCGTTCGCCGTGAAGGGGGCCACCGGCTCGCCGGGCAACGCGCTGGCGGCCTACTGAGGGCTGTCTACGCCGGATGTGACCGGATCGGCCGATGCCCCATGGCGGGGGTCGGCCGATCCATTGCCGATGGCGCCGCCGGCCGCGACGACCGTCGAATAGCCTTGATCGACCGCGCGCCTGGCTTCGGTCGCGAGCCGTCCGCCATTTTGGATGGCCTTGAAATCGCTCTCCGTTTCACGGTCTTCGAACGCCGCCCGGATTCGCTTCTCACGATCCGCATCATCCTGCTTGCCGGATCTGATATTTGCGACAACGCGGCTCGGCGCGCGCTGGGTCACCGGATCTCACTCTGGGCAGGGGTCATCGGGTCTTGCTTCGGAGGTGAATGGACTGGCGCCGCAATCTGGAAACCGGACCCGGATATCGGTCGCCGCCCATGGTGCCCGAGGCGCGTCGACCGGTTTCCCGTTCCGTGAGAAGCCTGTGCCACACCTTGAACGCAGGAGAGCCGTGTCCGTTCCCCGCCGTCTTCTCTAGGCCAATCCGGCCTTGGCCACGATCCAAACTCCGACAAGCAGCAACGCGCCGAACAGGGCCTTGCGGAAGAGTCTGTCGGACAGGCGCCCGCGCAGCCGTCCTCCGCCCCACAACCCGATCAGGGCCGGCACCGTCGCAAGGCCCGAGACAGTGGCGAGATCGCCTGAGATCAATCCTCTGCCCCCAAGCCCTGCCGCAAGCGCCAGGGTCGCGACCATGAAGGTGATCCCCATCGCCTGGACCAGATGGTCACGGGGCAAGCCGAGGGCCTGCAGATAGGGCACGGACGGCATCACGAACGATCCGGTCAGTCCCGTCAGCAGTCCGGTGGCACCGCCGACAACAGGACCCAGCCAGGTCTCCCTGCGACCGGGTTTCGGCCACGGCGGCGTGGCCAGTCCCAAGATGGCGTAAAGCACGATCGAAAGGCCCAAGAGCCCGCTCAACCACAGCGCATCCACCACGGCGACCGCCCCGCTCGCGACACCGCAGCCAACGGCAAGCAACGCCAGGAACAGCCACAGCCGTCGGCAGAGCGCGACGAAGGCCCCGCCCCGCGCCATCTGAAAAATATTGGTCACCACCGAGGGGACCAGAAGGATGGCCATCGCCTCCTTCAGGCCCAGCGTGGCGGTCAGCAGGGCCAGGGTGATTGTGGGCAGGCCGAGCCCGACCACACCCTTCACGGTACCGGCCAGCAGCAGAACCAGCCCGACCCAGGCAAGCGTCAATGGATCATAAGAAAAGGAAGTCAGGGTCATCGGACGGGCCTCGAATGGTTGTGACGGCCCTGTATGACGCGGGGACCCGCCCGGATGCTTCGGCCTGCAACGAAGTCTGGTGGGTGGCCGGTTGAACCACGTCCTTGGGGGATATCAGGGGTCTAGCCCGCCCTGAGCATCTCCCAATGCTCGATGCCGTCCTCGTCATAGGGCCCACGCACGGATTGGTACCCGAGGCTTTCGTAGAATCCCTTGAGATAGCCCTGCCCATTCAGCCGCACGGCCGGCGTCTTGAAGCGGGCCTCCGCGAACCGGTGACACTCCGCCATCAGCGCCCGGCCAAGCCCCCGGCCCCGCGCCGCCTCGGTGGTCAGCACCCGGCCGATTGCGGGTTCGTCGTAGTAATCGCCGGGGCCGAACAGACGGGCGTATCCCAGCAGCCTGCCGTCGGTCGGATGACCGTCAAAGGCAAGACAATGCCACGCCTTGGGATCGAGACCGTCGATCTCGGCATAGGGGCAAGTCTGCTCCACCACGAAGACATCGACCCGTGCTTTGTAGATCATGTGCAACAGGTCGGGGGTCAGATCGCTCCAGCAAAGCCAGCGCCAGGTTACCGTCGCGGTCACTCGCGCACCTCCACCGTTTCGATTTTCCCGGCCCCCTCGCCCATCCGCGCCCGCAACACCTGGGTCAGGGGGACCAGCACGAAGCCGCGCGTCTGCACGTCGGCGAGCCATGGCGCCAGCACCTCCAGGGTCGCGTCCCGGGGATGGCCGATTGCGATGGCCGTCCCGGTGTTCCGCGCGACCTCTTCGGTCTGCGCCAGGCGTTTGCGAACCTCTTCGGTGCTGTCGGTGTTGTCCAGGAACACATCCCGTTCAACCGTCGGCACCCCGGCGGCCTGGCCGCCCGCGCCGAGAACGCTCCGGGACGAGGTCACCGAGTCGAGCAGCAGCAGACCACGGGCCCGCACCGCCTCGGCGACAAGGCTCGCTCCCGGCGCACTCTCGGTGAACCGGCTGCCCATGTGATTGTTCATCCCGACATAGCCGTCGAACTGCTTCAAATTCCATGCGATTCTGCGCCGCACCTCGGCCTCGCCCAGCAGCATGTCCAGCGCATTCGGACCCGGATCGGCATCCGCGCCATGGGGTTGCATCGGAACATGCACCAGCAGCTCGTGGCCGCGCCCATGGGCGCGCGCTGCTTGGGTGGCGACGTCCCCGGCATAGGGCAGGAAGGCCAGGGTGAGCGGCGCCGGTAGATCAATCGCACGGCCCGACCGACGGCGATCGACTCCCAGATCGTCGAGCACGATGGCGATCATCGGACGTCCGTTGGCGGCGACCGGTGCCATCGCGTTACGGATCCAGGGCACAGCGCCGGGATCGACCAACTCCGTTGGCGGTGGCGTGACCGCGACGGCGTGTGCCGCCACCGTCGGCAGATGCGGCGCCCCCAGAGCTTCCGGTGACAGGCCCGACGGATTGACCGGTCGGTTCTTCGGTTCGGGCCGAGGTGCCAGATCGCGGGTCAGCACCGGTGCGCCGGTCGCCGGCACGGGCCGCTTGGCCGCCGCAGGGACCGGTGCCGGCGATCCCGCCCTAGTCTGGGCCGGGGCCGCTTCCACGACCTGATCCGATGACACCGGATCATCGGCAATCCAGACGCCCATCCCAAAACCGCCGCCGAAAACCGCCGCCACGGCCACCACAGCTAGGGCCGCCTTCCGCCAGACGATACGGCCCAAAAGCGGCCGCAGCTTGGAGCCTCTGTTCGCGCGTGGACGGGCCATGAAACCTCTCATTTCCCCCCGGCGGGGCTGCGGCATCGGCGGGTCGATCCCGGCGGCCTTCGGCTTGCCGCTTCCGTGATCGCGGTGGCGTTGTTAAGGTAGCTTAACGCCGTTCGGGCTGCATGTTAACAAATCACCCCAAAGTCCTGAAATGTTTCTTCTCATCGATAACTACGACAGCTTCACCTACAACCTCTACCACTTTCTGGGAGAGCTTGGAGCAGAGTTTGAGGTCCGGCGGAACGACGCCATCACGGTCGACGAGATCCGTGCGCTCAACCCGCAAGGCATCGTAATCTCGCCGGGCCCGTGCGATCCGGACAGGGCGGGGATCTGTCTGGAGCTGGTGAAGACGCTGGGGCCGAGCACGCCGATTCTGGGGGTCTGCCTGGGCCACCAGACCATCGGGCAGGTCTATGGCGGCAAGGTGGTGCGGGCGCCGCAGCCCATGCATGGCAAGGTCTCGGAGATGACCCATTCGGGGGTCGGCGCCTTCGAGGGTCTGCCCACGCCCCTGCGGGCAACCCGGTATCACTCCCTGATCGTCGACGCGGACGGCTGGCCCGATGTGCTGGAGCCGATCTGCTGGAGCGAGGACGGGATCATCCAGGGCATGCGCCACCGGGAGCATCCGGTCTGGGGCGTGCAGTTCCATCCGGAGTCGATCGCCTCGCAATGGGGCCACCGGATGCTGGCGAACTTCCTCAGGATGGCGGGGTTCAACGGCACGCCGATCCAGCCGATCGAGGCCATCGAAAGCCGGCTTCGGAGCCCTGAGCTCGACCAGCCGAAAGCCGCGATCGCGGTCGGAGCGGGCTGAGATGTCGGGCGACATTCAGGATATGAAGGCGCTGGTCGGCCACGTGGCCACCGGCGCCAGCCTCAGCGAAGACCAGGCCGAAGCCGCGTTCGACATCATCATGTCGGGGGACGCCACCCCGGCCCAGGTCGGCGGCTTCCTCATGGCGCTGCGGGTCCGTGGCGAGACCGTGGCCGAGATCACCGGGGCGGCCCGGGCGATGCGGGCGAAGGCGCTCAAGATCACCGCTCCGGACGGCGCGATGGACAATGTGGGGACCGGCGGCGACGGCTCAGGCACCTATAACATTTCGACCGCCTCCTCCTTCGTGGTGGCGGGCTGTGGCGTGGTCGTGGCCAAGCACGGCAACCGGGCGCTGTCGTCCAGATCGGGGGCGGCGGACGTGCTGACCCATCTGGGGGTCAATGTGGACTGCGACATGAAGCTGGTGCAGTCGGCCCTCGACCGGGTCGGCATCACCTTCCTGATGGCGCCCCGTCACCATTCGGCCATGCGGCATGTGATGGGACCGCGCACCGAGCTCGCGACCCGCACGATCTTCAACATCCTCGGCCCGCTGTCGAACCCGGCCTCGGTAAAGCGCCAGGTGATCGGCGTGTTCTCCAAGGACTGGGTGGTTCCAATGGCCGAGACCCTCACCAAACTGGGCTCGGACCGGGCCTGGGTGGTGCATGGCGACGGGCTGGACGAGCTGACGACCACGGGCCCCACCTTCGTTGCGAAACTGGAGGACGGCGTGGTCACGACCTGCGAGGTCACGCCGGAAGATGCCGGTCTGCCGCGAGCCACGCTCGAGGAGATCAAGGGCGGCGACCCGGCGGCCAACGCGGTCGCCCTGCGCGCGGTCCTGGGCGGCCAGACCGGACCCTATCGGGACATCGTCCTGCTGAACGCGGCCGCCTGTCTGGTGGTTTCGGAGAAGGCCGGCGATCTCAAAGACGGCGTCCGTCTGGCGGCCGAAAGCATCGACAGCGGCGCCGCGCTCGCCAAGCTCGACGCGCTGGCCGCCCACACCCACCAGGAGGCCTCCGCATGAGCGACGTGCTCGCCCGGATCTGCGCGGACAAGCGGGTGGAGATCGCCGCCCGGAAGGCCAGGCATTCCCTCGCGCATCATCAGAATACCGCGCGCCACCAGTCCGCACCGCGCGGGTTCGCATCCGCCCTGATAGAGGATTCGCAGATCGGCTACGGCCTGATCGCCGAAATCAAGAAGGCATCGCCCTCCAAAGGCCTGATCCGCGCCGATTTCGATCCGCCGGCCCTGGCCCGCGCCTATCACGCCGGCGGTGCGAGCTGCCTCTCGGTGCTGACCGACGAGAAGTATTTCCAGGGCACCGATGCCTACATGGTCGCGGCCCGCGCCGCGGTCGATCTGCCGGTGATCCGCAAGGACTTCATGCTGGACCCCTATCAGATCGTCGAGAGCCGGGCCTTGGGCGCGGATTGCGTTCTGCTGATCCTGGCCGCCCTGTCGGATGCCCAGGCGGCGGAGCTGGAAGCGGCTGCCATTGAGTTGGGCATGGATGTGTTGCTGGAGGTCCACGACGCCGAGGAGTTGGATCGGGCCCTGGCCTTGAAATCCGCGCTCGTGGGCATCAACAACCGCAACCTCAAGACCATGGTCACCGATCTCGCGGTCGGCGAGAGCCTGGCCGCACGCGTGCCAGCGGACCGGGTTCTGGTGGCGGAAAGCGGGCTCGGCAGCCCCGCGGATCTGGCACGCATGGCCGCAGTCGGTGCGCGCTGTTTCCTGATCGGGGAATCCCTGATGCGGCAGGAGGATGTCGAGGCGGCAACCCACGCGATCCTGTCCGCCCCCCGTCCTGCGACCGCAACCGCGGCCTGTTCCAGCTCCGTCGCGTGAGAGACCATATCCGATGAGCGACCTCACCCATTTCGACGCCAGCGGCAACGCGCACATGGTCGATGTCGGCGGCAAGGAGCAGACGGAGCGGACCGCCACCGCCCGCGGCGCCGTCCATATGGCAGCCGAGACCTTCGCCCTGATCCGCGACGGCGGCGTGAAGAAGGGCGACGTTCTGTCGGTGGCGCGGCTGGCCGGCATCATGGGTGCCAAACGGACGCCGGATCTGATCCCGCTCTGCCATCCGCTGTCCCTGACCTCGGTGAAGGTCGAGCTGTCCCTGAATGACGCCGAGAACACGGTCGAGATCGAGGCGACCTGCAAGCTTACGGGCCGGACCGGGGTGGAGATGGAAGCCCTGACCGCCGTCTCCGTGGCGGCTCTGACGGTCTACGATATGGCGAAAGCGGTCGATAAGGGCATGCGGATCGGCGACATCCGTCTGGTTCACAAGGCCGGCGGCAAATCGGGCGACTACCGTGGCGCATGATCTGCTTCCCGTCGACGACGCCTTGGCGCGGATCCTGTCGGCGGTCGGCCCGTTGCCTTCAGAGATCATCCCCCTGACCGAAGCGCTGGGGCGGGTGACGGCCGAGCCGGTCATTGCGCGGCGCACCCAGCCGCCGGTCGCGGTCTCGGCGATGGACGGATATGCTGCCCGCGCGGCAGACCTTGAGGCCTGCCCCGTCACCCTGACCCGCGTCGGCACCTCCGCCGCCGGAGCCAGGTTTTCACGCAAACTCGGAGCCGGGCAGTGCGTCCGGATCTTCACGGGCGCACCGGTCCCGGACGAGGCCGACTGCATCGTCATTCAAGAGGATGTCTCGATCGATCGGGACGCGGACGGTGCGCGGGTCACGATCACCGATCCGGTGCGGCCCGGAACCTTTGTCCGCCCCGCCGGCCTCGATTTCAGCACCGGCGACGTCGGGGTTCCGGCCGGACGCAGGATGACGGCCCGCGATGTCGGTCTTGCCGCCGGCATGAACGTTCCCTGGGTGACCGTGCACCGACGCCCGCGCGTCGCGATCCTGGCGACCGGCGACGAGATCGTCCGGCCGGGCGAGCCCGTGGGACCTGACCAGATCGTCTCCTCCAACGGCTACACGCTGGCGGCCCTGGTCCGGGCCGTCGGAGGCGAGCCGATAGATCTGGGCATCGCCCCCGACGACGCCGAGGCCCTCCGCACGATGGTGCGCGGCGCCCGCGGCGCCGACATCCTGGTCACGACCGGCGGCGCCTCGGTGGGTGACCATGATCTTGTGCACTCCGCGCTCGCCGACGAGGGCATGGGGACCGACGCGCTCGACATCGGCTTCTGGCGGATCGCCATGCGACCCGGAAAGCCACTGATCTTCGGACATCTGGGTGCCACGCCCCTGCTCGGCCTGCCGGGCAACCCGGTGTCGACGGTGGTCTGCGCCACGGTGTTCCTGCGGCCCATGCTGGAGGCCCTGATGGGGCTGCCAGCCGGGCCGGTGCCCTTGTCGGACGCCATCCTGGGCGCCGATCTGGCTGAGAACGACAGGCGCCAGGACTACCTGCGGTCCACCCTCCACACCGCCGAGGACGGGACGAATGTCGCCACCCCCTTCTCCCGCCAGGACAGCTCCATGATGTCCCGGCTGGCCGCCGCACAAGCGTTGATCGTGCGACCGCCTTTCGATGCCGCGCGAAAAGCCGGGACCGCAGTCCGGATCCTGCCCCTTGAGGGTGGTTTTCTTTCAATTTGAAGCGCCTGTCGGCCGGAAATGCTTGACGACTCAAAAGATCAAAAGTAGAACATTCGCGGATGTACCGCATTTGTTCGTCTCGCGTCGGGAGTTTTCCAATCCCTTGGAACCGCGAGACAGATCCGGATCGGAGGGTCGATATGCTCACCCGCAAGCAACGCGAATTGCTCGTCTTCATCAATCGGCGGATCGAGAGCGATGGGGTTTCGCCGTCCTTCGATGAGATGAAGGAAGCCCTCAATCTGAAATCCAAGTCGGGCATTCACCGCCTGATCACCGCGTTGGAAGAGCGTCAGTTCATCCGCCGTCTGCCCCACAGAGCACGCGCCCTTGAAATTCTGCGTCTGCCGGAAGACCTGAACCCGGCCCCTGCGCGGGGCGCACAACCGATGGCCAAGGGATTTGCGCCGAATGTGATCGCCGGCAATTTCCCCGTGCGGTCTCCCGAGCCGGAGCCTCCTGAGGAGGCTGCTGTGCCGCAGACACCGGCGGCGGCAGGCGCTTCCGGGATCGAGTTGCCGCTGTTCGGACGGATCGCCGCAGGCACGCCCATCGAGGCTTTGCGGGACCCCAACGTCACAATCTCGGTGCCGCCATCAATGCTCGGCGGCGGGGATCACTACGCACTCGAGATCGACGGAGATTCGATGATCGAGGCGGGCATCTTCGACGGTGACACCGTGATCATCAAGCAATGCGATACGGCTGAGAATGGGGCCATCGTCGTGGCTCTGGTCGACGGGCAGGAGGCCACCTTGAAGAGGCTGCGGCGCAAAGGGGATTCAATTGCGCTGGAGCCGGCAAATGTTACGCACAAGATCCAGATTTATGGCCCGGATCGCGTGAAGGTCCAGGGACGTTTGGTCGGACTGCTGCGCTCCTACTGAAGATCCCGGCGGCGCGGATTGGACACCAGAGCCCGGAATCGCTTCAGCGGACCATGGGACCGGGTGCGATCGGAGCCGCGTCGAGCACCTTGATACTATGGTGGTAGAGCAGCAACCGATTCACCGTCTCACCATCCTCGGCGAATGGCATCCACAGACGTTCATGGGAGCGGACGAATCCGCCGCTATTTACTTCCAACTCATTGGTTTGAAGGCAGGCTCCGCCGTATAGGCAGATCCGCCGAAGATTTTGCAGAACCAGATCAGGGCGGAGTGTATAGGTCGCTTTCGAGACCGTGGTTCCGGTCAGATCGTAGCCGGCCTTCTCGACAATCTGACCCCCCACCAGACGATATTCGGCATCCGAACAGTCCGGAAGGAGTCCGTAGACCATCAGCCAACCGGTCCAGTCCCTCAGTTCGACGATTTCGACCTCGGACCATTTCGGATAGGGAAGACCCACGGGTCGATTCGAGTTCCACCAGGCAAACAGCCGCAAAACCGAGTCGCTCTGGCTCTCGCGGGGGTCGAGCAGCGGTGGAAACTCGTAATCGGACATGCGCATCCCAGGTCATCAACGAAGCGCCAACGGACAGGTTCGCGATCAGAAAACCATTAGGCAGCAGAGTCTTGATCAATTGCAAATGCAGGCGAAGGGCTGCGCAGCCGGAGGCTATACGCCAGGCGCTCAATGTCTGCGTGGCGGAAGCCGATCCGGGCGCCGCAAACGCGAAATTCCGGGCGCGTTCTCCAACAGCGGACCAGGGCGCTCGAGCTGTTCAGACGGTCATTGATAGCAAAGACCCAATCCGGATCGCCAAAGCGGTTCCCTGTCTCGGAACGGCTGGACCGATTGGCAAAGCACCGCGAATCCTCTTGAGGATCCAAAAGCACTGCCGAGACCTAGAACACCGGACGGGCGCCGCCGAACAGTTTCTGCAGGTCGGCGACAACGGCTTCGCCATCTTGTTTGACCGACATCTCGCCTTGTTTCCGAACTTCCTGCTCGGCAACCGCTTTCTCAAGGGCTGCCGACCGGATACGTCGGCGGCTGGTGACCGAAACCTGACTGAACAGAGTGTCGGCCCAACGCTCCTTCGAGATGTCTCCGGTCAGAGCAGCCTGCTTGACCGCGATGTAGACCAGACTGCGATTGCCGACCACTTCGGAAACCGAGTCGGCCAGGATTCCGAAACACGTTTTTCGCATTGGATCCGTCATCTCGCCACATCCCTCTCGTCCCACACGGCACCAAGGTATCGTGAAAAAACCAAGCCTGCCACGTTTAATTTGTATTTTAGCTAATGTGAATCTACGATCTGAGCTGGTGCTGCGGTGCCCGGCGATGTCCAGGGGCGCCTACCGGTCGCACCGGATACCGTCTCCGTCCGCACGTGGTCACGGCCGATCCAGACGGAATGCGCGCCCAGGGCCTTGATGGTTTTGAGGTCGATCAGCACGTCCGGCCCATCGCAGGGCCCCCGCAATGGAACGGTCAGAATGACCACACTCGCCATCCCACAGTCTTCGGCTATCGCCTCTGGCGTGGTCAGAATGGCGACCTGCCGTCCCGCTAACGTATAGACGCATCCGAAACCGTCGCAGGTCAGCCGGCGGTCCCTCGACCTGGCCTGTAGGGGCCTGGAATCCACCGCGTCGAACTCTGCCGCGTCCTCGGACCCCCAGCGCCGCTGCCAGCCTGCCCGCACGAAGGCCGCACGACGATCGGTCGACACCGCCCAGGACCCGTCGGAAAACCGCACCCCGATCACATCGGCGTCGGCCGAAACCACCACCGCAGGCGGCGTTACGAGCCCCCAACCCACGGCCCCACAACCGGCAATCACCAAACCCGCCCAGCGGAACGGCCCAGACCAGATCACCACCCAGAGGGTCCCAAGCGCCAGCAGGACGATCGACCAGACCGGCGCAGCCGACGCAGCGGTCGCCGCCACCGGGATCGCAGCGGCGGTCTCCGCGCTCCAAAGCGTAGCCTGGATCCCCCACCCCATGGTCGAGAGGGGGATCTGTTCCAAGCCGAAGGGCATCAGCAAGAGGGCCACCACCCCCGCCGGCATGGTCACCAGAGCCGTGACCGGCACCGCGATCAGGTTGGCAACGGTGCCCGACACCGGGATCATCTGGAAGTGATAGGCGGCGAATGGCGCCGTGGCCGCACTTGCGATCAAAGAGGTCAGTGCCACACCGCCCACATAACACCCCAGCCGGGTGACCGGTTTCGGCAGCAATCCCGGCCCGTCCTCCCGCATCGACATCCGTCGCGCGCTCCAGACCCGAACGGCTTCGTAGGCGGCGATCAGCGCCGTCACCGCGGCGAACGACATCTGGAAACTGGGCCCCAAGAGGCTCTCCGGAAACAGCAGCAGCACGATGACCGCCGCAAGCGCCACCATCCGGAGCGAGATGGCCTCCCGATCCAACATCTGACCGATCAGGACCAGGCCGACCATGAGAAAGGCGCGTTGGGTCGGCACGGGCGCACCGGCCAGCAGAAGATAGCCGCCCGCGGCAGCCAACGCGACGCCCGCAGCGACCTTCTTGATCGGCCATCGCAGCGCCACTCCAGGGATGGCGGCAAACCCGAAGCGGAGTCCGAACAGCACCGTGCCCACCACCAGCGCCATATGCAGGCCCGAAATCGCAAGCAGATGGGCCAGCCCGGTCTGCCGCAGGTTCTCCAGTATCGGCTCCGGGATGCCCGACCGGTCGCCGGTCAGCAGCGCTGCGGCGATCGGCCCGATACCGGGATCGAGCGCCGCGCGGACGGAGGTGGACACATGGGCCCGCACCCGATCCACGGTGGCCCGCCATGTTACCCCGCCCGAGCGGTCCGCGAGGACGTCGATCTGACCCGCCACGAAGCCGACAGCGCCGATTCCGAGAAAGTAGGCCTGTCGCCGAAAGTCGAACGCCCCCGGCGCGATCGGCGGGGATGGCGGACCGATCCGCGCCCTGACCCGCACCCGACTGCCGATCGGCGGCGACGGCCCCGGTCCGCGTACCACCACGCGGACCCCGCTCGGGACCACGCGATGCCGGGTGTCGGCAAGTGCTATGTCGGACAGGGTCAACCGATGGTCGGCCGGTCGCACCTCCACTTGGCGCACGGTGCCGGTCACGGTCGCCCAGCCGGTCCGTTCCAGCATCCTTGTATCCAGGGTCTGGACGCGGATCTGGGCGGCGGCAAAGCCGATGGCCATGGCCAAGACGAGCACGCTGAGCGGTGCCGTCGGATGCCGTCGGCCGAGGAGCGCGATCAGTGTCGCGCCCGACATGGTGGCCCACCTGATCCACGTCTCCGGCTCTGTTCGGAGCGAGAAATAGCCGCCGATGCCAACGGCCAGTGCGACCGGCAGCAGCAGACTCCAGCACTCCCCACCGTCGAGGAATGTCCGGCCCAGCGACGCCCAAACCGATACCGGCGATGGCGAAACAGGGAGCCGTCGAAGACGGCGTCCCCCTTCCGCCGTGTGTCGCGGCGGCCTCAGCCCCGGTCGGAGGACTCCATCGGATGCGCTCATACGGATATCTCCAGCAGATCAATCCGAATCAAGGAACCATTAATGCAACTTTTCCGGGAACACAAATGACGGCGCCCCGGAGACCGGGCCACGCCGACCTGTCCGGCGCTTGAGCCCCTTCCAAAGATTGCCATGCTATTGATTTTTATGGGCAACCCGGATGGTTTCCAGGGGTATTTGCGGCACCGCACACTAGGCATTAGTATCCCGCTGGAACACGCCGTTCGGAGCGACAGGCCCGTCCGGCATTTACGCTGAACCAGGGGAAACACTCATGACCCAAAGCAATTCCGGGGCGTTCACGCTCACCAACAAGACCACGGGCGACAGCTGGGATCTTCCGGTCATCGACGGCTCTCTCGGGCCAAGCGTGATCGATGTCCGCAAGTTGTACGGGCAGACCGGACATTTCACCTTCGACCCGGGCTTCACCTCGACGGGCTCGTGCGAGTCGGCACTCACCTTCATCGACGGCGACAAGGGCGTTCTGCTGCATCGGGGGTATTCGATCGAGGATCTGGCCGAGCATTCGGACTTCCTGGACGTCGCCTATCTGCTGATCTACGGCGAACTGCCCAACAAGGCTGAGAAGGCGAACTTCGATCGTGACGTGACCTATCACACGATGGTTCACGAGCAGATGATGAACTTCTTCCGCGGGTTCCGGCGCGACGCGCACCCGATGGCGATCATGTGCGGTGTCGTCGGCGCGATGTCGGCCTTCTATCACGACAGCACGGACATTCACGACGAGCACCAGCGGATGGTCGCGACCTTCCGGCTGATCGCGAAGATGCCGACCATCGCGGCCATGGCCTACAAATACTCGATCGGCCAGCCCTTCAACTACCCGAAGAACAACCTGTCCTACGCCGAGAATTTCCTGGATATGACCTTCCGGGTTCCGGCCGAGGAGTACAAGATGAGCCCGACGATCGCCCGCGCGATGGATCGGATTTTCATCCTCCACGCCGATCACGAGCAGAACGCCTCGACCTCCACGGTACGGTTGGCCTCGTCCTCCGGCGCCAATCCGTTTGCCTGTATCGCCGCGGGCGTGGCCTGCCTGTGGGGCCCGGCGCATGGCGGTGCGAACGAGGCGGTGCTCAACATGCTCATGGAGATCGGGCACAAGGACAACATTCCCGAATATCTCGAGAAGGCGAAGGACAAGAACGATCCGTTCCGCCTGATGGGCTTCGGCCACCGGGTCTACAAGAACTACGATCCGCGCGCCAAGGTCATGCAGAAGTCCTGCTACGAGGTGCTGGAGGAACTGGACCTCAAGGATCCGCTGTTGGATCTGGCGATGGAACTGGAGCGGATCGCGCTCGAGGATCCGTATTTCGTCGAGAAGAAGCTGTTCCCGAACGTCGACTTCTATTCCGGCATCGTTCTGAAGGCCCTGGGCTTCCCGACGTCCATGTTCACCGTGCTGTTCGCCGTCGCACGCACGGTCGGCTGGGTCGCCCAGTGGAAGGAGCAGATCGAGGACCCGACCCTGAAGATCGGCCGTCCGCGCCAGCTCTACACCGGACCGGAGCAGCGGGATTACGTTCCGCTCGGCAAACGGAGCTAAGATCTGGAAATGACAAAGGGCGGTCCATCGGGACCGCCCTTTTCAGTCCTGTGCGGATCTCTGCCGACGCTACGGGGTCGCCTTTGGAACACAGCTCAACAGAATCCGCTCCGGCTCGGCCCGGTAGTTCTGCTCATGTGCCAGAATCGTCGCCGTGTCGGCCGCCTTCTGGGCGATGACCTGCTGGCGCGCGGCTTCCGAAAAGCACGCCTCGGCGTCGGGAAACGACATGCCGCTTTCGATCACATGCCCCCCCACGATCGACACCAGCATCCAGACCAAGGTCATCTCCGCGCTCCCGGCAGGTTGAGTTCGTCCAGAACGGCGTCTGCGGCCGCCTCGCCGGGAGTCCGTCCGTCGGGCAGCAGAAGATTGCGCACCGCCTCGCTGGCCGCGCCCTGCTCGGCCCGTGCGCGGGGATCGTCAAACAGCCGCTCAACTGCGATGGTCAACTGGTCCGGCGTACAGTTCTCCTGAAGAAACTGCGGGATCACCCGCTTGCCCATCAGCTTGTTGGTCAGAACAACCGCATCCGGATCCACCAGACGTCGCGCGATCGCTCCGGAAAGCGCGTTCACCTTGTAGGCCACGACCGTCGGCACTCCGGCCAAGGTCAGCTCCAATGTCACGGTTCCGGACGCGGCGAGCGCGACCTGGCAGGCCGCGAACGCATCGTATTTGTAGCGCGTATCGGTGACCAAGGTGACAGGGGCCTTCCAGGAGGCGGTGCCCTCGAGCACCTGATCCGCCACATAGGATACCGTCGGGATCACCACCCGCAGACCGTGATAGCGGCTGGCGAGCCGTCTCACGACCTCCTCGAATACCGGCAAGAGACGCTTGACCTCTCCCGGCCGGCTGCCGGGCATGACCCCCAGCACCGGTGCTCCGGCAGGAAGCCGAAACCGTCCCCGGAACGCCGCCGCGTTGCCGACCGGCTGAACCGCAGCGGGGTGCCCGACAAAGCTGGACGTAAGGCCGTAGGGCTCGAAAAACGCCGGCTCAAACGGATACAGACACAGCAGCCTGTCCAGATAGCGGGCAATCACCTTCGCGCGTCCCGGACGCCACGCCCAGACGGTTGGCGGCACCCAATGGACCAGGTGCGGTCCAACCCCGCCGTGCTTGGCGCGGCGCGCATGCAGCCTCTTCTGCACCCGCATGGTGAAGGCCTTGGAGTCGATCGTGATCACCGCATCCGCCTGCGCCCGCCAGGCGGCCTCCGTGGTCTGCGAAATTCGGCGCAACAGACCCGGCGCCTTGGGCAGGATCTCGAATATCCCCATCACGGCCATTTCGGAAATCGGGAACAGGCTCCGCAAGCCTTCCCGTTCCATGGCGTCGCCGCCCACGCCCATGAACCGGACATTGCCGTCGAAGCGATCCCGCAGGGCGCGCATCAGCCCTGCGCCGAGTTCGTCGCCTGAGGCCTCGCCCGCGATCAGAAAAAACAGCGGGCCGCTATCGTCCGGACCGCTGTTCCGCACGGGCTCACTCATGACATGTCCTCAAAAACCAGGCCGTGAAGAAACAGACCGGCATCCTCCGCCGAGCGCACCGTCGCAGGACGGTCGATCACCAGACTGGCATCGGCTTCGATGACCGCTCCCGCGAATCCCGCCTCGGCGGCGGCCTGCATCGTGGCGGCCCCGATGGTCGGACGGTCGGCGCGCCCGTCCTGGCCCGGCTTCAGACCCTTGATCAGGATCGGCCCGCGCCCGGTCCGCTTCAGCCCGCCGGCGCGCGCGATCATCGCATCGGTGCCTTCAACCGCCTCGACCGCCAGGATCAGGCCTTCCTGAACCGCAACAGCCTGTCCGACATCGGCCGCGCCGATCGCCCGCAGAACAGCAACGCCCCGGCGGATGTCCGCCAGTTCGCCATCGCTCAGCCCCGCGCGCCCCGCAATAGGGCCGGCGGGGGCAAGATACCCGCCCAGCACATCCTCGATCCCGATGACCCGAAATCCTTCCCGTTCCAGCTCGGCGACGATCACCGACAGCAGACCGTCATCACCGAACACCCTGCTGCCGGCCCGCGCGATGGCGAGCGCCGAGCGCGCGTCGAGGGACAGTTCGGACAAGGCCGGGCGCTTCATGGGGCCCGCCATCACCACCTCTCGACAGCCGGCCGACTTGAGAACCTTGATGCTGGTCGAGGTCGCCCCCAGCCGGTGCCATACATGGTCCACCCCGGCCACGGTCTCCGGTTCGGTCTGCCCTTCGAACGCGATGATGAAGACATTTCCGCCGACCGCCCGCCGCGCCTCCGCGATCCGGCGCGGCAAGGGCCCGCCGCCAGCCAAGATTCCAAGTCCGGGGAGCGCTCCCTCACGGGGCTCCCTAGACGGCTGTTGGGCCTGGTCCTCGGTCATCCCGTCCTCAGAGCTCGGCGCCCTCGCTGGGTTGGCAGATCTTTCTGGAGGTGTCCGCACGGATGAAGTCGACAATCTCCATTACCGGCTCGCAGGTCTCGAACTCCTGAGCAACCTCGACGAGCCGCTCCTGGAACGTGCCCTCGCTCGCGAACAGCAACCGGTAGGCCTTGCGGACAATCGAAACCTCTTCCTTGGTCATGCCCCGGCGTTTCATGCCGACGATGTTGATGCCGGCCAGCCGGGCCCGGTCGCCCATGACGGAGCCGTAGGGGATCACATCCCGCTCCACCCCGGTCATGCCGCCGACCATGGCCCCGCGGCCGATGCGGACGAACTGATGCACCGCACTGAGCCCCCCGAGGACGGCCTGGTCTCCGACTTGGACATGTCCCCCCAAGGTCGCGTTGTTGGCCATAATGACCTGGTTTCCGACCTGGCTGTCATGACCGACATGCGCGCCCACCATCAGCAGGCAGCCGTCGCCCACCCGGGTGATCATGCCGCCACCCTCGGTTCCGGGGTTCAGGGTGACATGCTCACGGATCACGGTCTTCGCGCCGATCGTCAGCTCCGAGGGTTCGCCCTTGTACTTCAGATCCTGGGGGGGCGAGCCGACAGAGGCAAAGGGGTAAATCTCGGTCCCGGGGCCGATCTTGGTCCGACCCGAAATCGAGACATGCCCGTGGATGCGACAGCCGTCATCCAGCGCCACATGCGGGCCGATCAGGGAATACGGGCCGATCTGAACGCCGGCGCCGATCGACGCCCCATCCTCGATCACGGCCGTAGGATGGATCTGGGTCGCCGGATTTGACGGCATTACTGACCTCCGGTCATTCGTCGAGAATCATCGCGGAATAGGTGGCCTGCGCCACCAGCTTGCCGTCCACCTTCGCCTCGCCTGTGAACTTCCAGACGGGTCCCCGGCTCCGCACCTTGGTGACGTGCACGTGCATCTGATCTCCGGGCACCACCGGCTTGCGGAAGCGAGCGTCGTCGACCGTCATGAAATACACCAGCTTCCCCTCGGATTCCGGTCCCAGGGTCGCCACCACCAGACAGCCTGCGGTCTGCGCCATGCTCTCGATGATCAGGACGCCCGGGAAAACCGGGCGCTGCGGGAAATGCCCCTGGAAAAACGGCTCATTGATCGAGACGTTCTTGATCCCGACGCAGCTCACGTCGGGCTTGATATCAACCACCTTGTCGACCAGGAGAAAAGGATATCTGTGCGGGATCAGACGTTTGACACCTTCGATGTCGAGGTCCGGGTAGCCTGCTTCAGTCTGGGACATGTCGGCTTCGTTCATGCGGTCTCGTCCTGCTTCTTTCCATCACCACCGCGGCCCAGTCGCTTGATCGCCGCGACCTGGCGCCGGAAATCCCTGATCGGCACGGCGGGTGCGCCACCGACGACCGTTCCGGCAGCCACACTTCTGTTCACGCCGGACATGGCTGCGACCTGTACGCCGTCACCGATTTCGAGATGACCGGCAACCCCGACCTGCCCAGCCAAGACCACCCGGTCTCCCAACCGTGTGCTCCCGGAAATCCCGACTTGCGCGACAATGATGCACCCTCGACCAAGCGATACGTTGTGGCCTATCTGCACAAGATTATCAATCATGCTGCCGCGTCCGATGACGGTGTCGGGTCCGGACCCCCGATCGATCGTGGTGTTGGCGCCGATCTCGACATCATCCTCGACGATCACCCGACCCAGTTGCGGGACCAGAAACGGCCCGGCATCGTCCATATCGAACCCGAATCCCGGCTGACCGATTCGGACACCCGGATAAACGAACACCCGATCTCCGATCATGGCGTGGCTGATCGATGCATTCGCCCCGATGGTACACTCCGAACCGATGGACACACCGGTGCCGATCACGGCATTCGCCTCGATCGCGGTGCCGGCACCGATCTCCGCAAAGGCGGCAACCACCACTCCGGGGCCAATCGACACGTTCTCTCCGATGACCGCGCCCGGTGCCACATCCGCGGTGGCGTGAACGCCGGCCTCGGGCCTGTCGACGGGATAATACCAGCGTGCGATTTTGGCGAAATTCCGCCGCGGCCGGGGGGTCACCAGCAACGCCATGCCCGTCGGTGCCTGGTCGGCAAAAGTCGGATCAACGAAGCATGCCGACGCGCCGCTGGACCGAAAGTCTTTCACGTAGCGGCGGTTTTCGAGGAAGGTGAGGTGCCCATCGGCCGCATCCTGCAGCGTTGACACGTCGCTCAGTTCGACACCCGGCCCGGCCTCGGATCTGAGCTCCGCACCGGTCGCCTCGGCGATATCACCGACCGTGAACGGGCCTCGGTTCGTGAAAAAACGGGGATCTGCCATGGTGGGACCCTCACTCCAATGGCGGCAGGTCAACATCGACCCTGGGAAGACTGACGTCCAAGCGTGCCCGGACCTCCTCGGAAATATCCAACGACTTGGCGGCGATGACGATCTGGTTCTTGAACAGAACCACCTGATAACCGCGTTCGTCGGCGACCTGGGCGACCGTCGCGACCATCTTCTGTCGCACTTCATTCATGGCGCGCGCAAAAGCCTCATCCAGAGCCCGCTTGCGGGCCTGCACATTGCGCTGCACCTCGGCCACCCGCTCCTGAAAACTCCGCGCGGCCTGCTCGTAGGACGACTGGTCGAGCGTGGCGCGGCGCTGCACCAATTCCTGCTCCGCCTCTCGCAGCGCGCGCTCCTCCTCGGAGACCGCACTCTGGTAGGCATCCCGGCGGGTGTCGATCTGAGTCTGGATCGAAACCGCGGCCTTTGAATTTCGGAGCACCGCTTGGACATCTATCACCGCGATCCGGCTACCCAGCTCGTTCGGAGTTGGGCTCAACCGCTCTTCAGACGAAGCGGCCCCCAGGCCCTGGGCATGCACCGGCAAACCCGTCGAGACGATACCGCCGAGCAGGGCAAGTCCGACTCCCCTTGCCACCACGGCCCATCGTGTCGTTCTCGCCGTCATACGGTCTCCAAATTCAGGCTCGTTCATGCGTACGACGCGGTGCACACGCCCCTGTAGAGCGATTCTAGAACCGTGTTCCGAAGCTGAACCGGAACAGTTCGGTCTCGTCATAATCTTCCTTCAGCACAGCCTGGGCCGCATCGACACGGATCTGGCCGAAGGCGGTGGTGAAGGAGAGGCCCAAGCCTACCGAGGCGCGGATGGCGTTATCGTCGGCGATGTCCGTACCGCTCGCTTCGACGTCCCAGAGCGAGCCGACATCCGTGAACAGGAAGGTCCGGACCCCCAGATCATCCGGCAGACCGTTCGGGAACGTCACCTCCGCGGTGCCGACATAGTACTTGTTACCGCCCAGCGCGTCGTCGGTCGTCAGATCCCGCGGGCCTACGCCGTCGCGCTCGAAGCCGCGGAAATTGTTGCCGCCGACGAAGAACCGCTCGGCGATGTTCACGTCTTCGCCGATACCGACAATATTTCCGGCCTGGGCAAAAACCGCGAAGTTCCATTCGTCCGTAATCGGATAGTAGTAGCCGCCGCGCAGCCTGGTCCTCAGGAACCGTTCGTCGCCGCCGAGACCCGCCACATCGTTGGACAGCTGGATATAGTAGCCCGAGCGCGGATCGAGACGATTGTCCCGCTTGTCGTAGGTCAGGCTCTGACCGACCTGGGAGACCAGACGCGCGCCTTCCTGATCCTTGATGAAGCGCGAGGCATCCTCGTCGACATCCTTGATCTCGGTCTGCTTCAGCGTGTAGTTGACCGACTGCCGCAGATCGGGCGCCAGATCGTAGGCTGCCCGCAGCACGCCGCCGACCCGCAGCTCATCGAACGAGCTGGATTCCTGCTCCCGTTCGACCCGGAACAGGTCGAACCCGGCCGCCACGTCACGCTCCAGAAAATACGGCTCGGTGAACGAGATGTCGAATTCGGTCGAACTGGCAGATCCCGAAATGCCAAAGCGAAGATCCTGTCCGCGACCCAGCAGATTCCGTTCCCGGATCGCGACATCGCCGATGACCGACTCGACCGTCGAGAACCCGACGCCGAACGAGATCTCGCCGGTCGGCTGCTCTTCGACCTCAACCTCGACCAAGGTCCGGTCCGGGGTACTGCCTTCGGTGTTCCGGACATCAATGGACTTGAAGAAGCCCAGATTTCGAATGCGCCGCTCCGACCGTCTGAGCTGGGTGGTGTTGAAGGCGTCGCCCTCTACCAGACTCATCTCGCGGCGGATCACCCGGTCGAGGGTCCGGACGTTGCCGATGATATCGACCCGTTCCACGAACACCCGGGCGCCCTCACCGATCTGGAACTCCAGATCGATGACATTGGCCTCGCGGTCCCGGTTCGGCCTGGGCCGGACGCTCACGAAGGCGTAGCCCAGCGTGCCGAGGTAATCCGTGATCGCGTCGACCGTCGCGTCGACCTCGTTCGCATTGTAGATATCGCCCTGTTCGTAGGCGATCAGCGGAACCAGGGCGTCCTCCGTCACACGCGGCAGAGCGACGTCGAAAGTCGAAGCGCCGAAACTGTAGCGTTGCCCTTCCTCCACCGTGAAGGTCACCGCGAAGGACTGCCGGTCCGGCGACAGTTCCGCTACCGCCGAAAGCACCTGGAAGTCCGCGTACCCGTTCTCCAGGTAGAATTGCCGCAACCGTTCCCGGTCGAAGCTCAGCCGATCCGGATCATACGTATCGTCGCTCGAGAGGATCCGATAGAAGGCGTATTCTTTGGTTGCGATCTCACCGCGCAGCGTGCTGTCGCTGAAGCGCTTGTTGCCGATGAAATTGATCACCTGGACGGGTGTCAGGGCGCCCTCGTCGATCTCGAAGACCAGATCGACCCGATTCTGCGGCTGCTGAATGATTTTCGGCTCGACGGTGACGGAATACCGCCCCGATCGCCGATAGATGTCCATGACCCGCTGGACGTCCTGCTGTACCCGGGTCCGGGTGAAAACCCGCCGCGGCTTCAGATCGATCTCGTTGGTGAGTTCGGTGTCTTCGATCCGCCGATTTCCCTCGAACGCGATCCGGTTGATCACCGGGTTCTCGACCACGGTGACCACCAGCACGTCGCCCTGGCGCCGGATCGTCACATCGGCAAACAGACCGGTCGCGAAAAGCGCCTTGAGAGACTGGTCGAGCTGCTCAGCGGTGAGGCTTTGGCCAGCACGCACCGACATATTGGAGCGAACGGTCGCCGGGTCGATCCGCTGGGTCCCCTCGACGACGATCTCGGAGACGATGTCATACCCGCTGGTCTGCGCGACGGCCGGCGTCTGGGACGGCCAAATACCCAGCAGACTTCCCGCGACGAAGAGCCCGATCGCCCCGATCGTCAGGATCGCATACCCGCGCGTGAACACTGACGGCAAGGAGTAACCTCTGCGGAAGATGAACTACCCCACCCGGGGTTCGGAGCCGGACTATAGCGTCCCGTTCCACCCGGGCAAACCCCAGCCGACATCGAACTTAAGATATTGATCAAACGGCTCCGATTTCGATCGCCGTTCGACCGGGTTTGTCAGCTCACAAGGGATCCGAAGAACTCGATCACCTTGAGTTGAATCAAGTCGTTCCAGGTGACGAACAACATCAGTGAAACCACCAGCGCGAGTCCGGCATAGGCGGCCGCTTCCTGAACTTTTTCACCGAGGGGCCGGCCGCGGATCCATTCCAGGGCATAGAAGAACAGATGACCGCCATCCAGGATTGGAACCGGGAACAGGTTCACCACGCCCAAGGTCACCGACAGCGCCGCCACGAACCAAATTGTGGTGGCGATTCCCAGCTGCGCCACTTCACCGGACATCTGGGCGATCCGGAGCGGCCCACCCAAATCCTCTGTGCCGCGGACCCCGGCAATCATTTCGCCCAGTCCCACAATCGTCTGCCTGGCGATCGACCAAGATTCGGCAACCGCAAGACTGACCGATCTCACCGGCCCCGGATACTCCCGCGTCATGCTTGAGCTGCGGACGCCCAATTGGCCGAAGGTGCGCTCGATCCCAAACCGATCGACCTCGGTGCGCACGGTGGGCGTGAGAGTGATGTCCAGGATCTGACCGTCCCGCTCGATCTCCGCCTGAATCGGCTGACCCGGGCGCTCAAAGACATAGCCGCGCAGGTCGCCGAATTCGGTGACCGGGGTTCCGTCCACCGCCACAAAACGATCCCCCGGTTGCAGATCGGCGACGGCGGCGGCAGAATCTGGCACCACCTCATCGACCACTGCGGGCGCGTAGGGGCGACCGGATATGCCGTACAGCAGTGACAGAATCAGGATGGCAAACAGGAAATTCGCGATAGGTCCGGCTGCGACCACCGCGGAGCGCGCGCCGAGGGATTTATGGTGGAACGACACCGCCTTCTCTTCGTCGGTCATACCGCCATCATCTGCGGCGCCGGCACTGGTGGGGTCGCTGTCGCCGAACATTTTCACGTAACCGCCCAGGGGCAACAGGGCGATCCGCCAGCGCGTTCCGGCCCGGTCGGTCCAGTGCGCCAGTTCCGGCCCGAAGCCGATCGAGAACGCCTCCACCCGCACACCGGCGCGCCGCGCGATCAGGTAGTGTCCCATCTCGTGCACGAAGACCAAGACGGTGAGGATCGCCAGAAACGGAAGAATGTAAGTCGTCAGCATATCCATTGCGCCCGGCGCTCCATTGGTCGCGTTTCAATCTGTCCCGTCCGCCCGATCGAGCCCGACACTAAACCCGCGACGGTCCCGGGACAATGAATCTGGTATAACCTCGGCGGCAAGCAAGGCCATTTTAGGGCATGGACCGACAGCGAACCGTCTAGGCCACGGCCCGCACGGCTTCTCCTGCCAGGCGCCGGGCATGGTCATCGATGGCAAAGACCTCATCCAGACCCGGCACCCGTTCGCCGACCAAACGATCGATCGTGCGCTCGACGATGGCCGGAATATCGCAGAACCCGATCCGCCGTTCGACAAAGGCGGCGACGGCGACTTCATTCGCGGCATTCAGCACAGCTGGTGCCGCCTCTCCGGCAGCCAGGGCCGCGCGGGCGAGCCGGAGGGCGGGGAAGCGCTCTTCGTCCGGCGCCTCAAAGGTCAGTTGTCCCCATGTGCTGAGATCCAGCCGCTCGGTAGGCGACGGCATCCGCTCCGGCCACGCCAGAGTATGGGCGATCGGGGTGCGCATATCGGGCACGCCGAGCTGAGCCAGAACCGAGCCGTCGATGTAGCTGACCAAGCTGTGGACAACGGATTGCGGGTGCACCAGAACCTGGATCCGGTCCTCCGTCATATGGAACAGGTGCGCCGCCTCGATCATCTCAAGGCCTTTATTGAACATGCTGGCGCTGTCGATCGAGATCTTCAGACCCATCGTCCAATTCGGATGCGCTGCCGCCTGCTCCGGTGTCTTGGTCGACATCTCCTGTCTGCTCAGCGTCCGGAACGGCCCCCCGGAGGCGGTCAGGATAATCTTATCGATGCCAGCACGCCTCTGATCATCGAACACCTGAAAGATCGCGTTGTGCTCACTGTCCACCGGCAGAATGGTCGCGCCCGCAGCCCGGGCCTCGGCCATGAACAGATGCCCCGCGCAGACCAGGGCCTCCTTGTTCGCCAGGGCCACGATCCGGCCCCGCCGCACCGCTTCCAGGGTGGGTTTCAGACCGGCGGCTCCCACGATTGCCGCCATGGTCCAGTCGGCCTGCCGGCGGGCGGCTTCAAGAACCGCTCCCGGGCCACACAGGATCTCCGTGCTGCGACCGGCAAGCGCGGTCCGCAACGCAGGCTCTTCCTGGGGATCGTCCAGCGCCACCGTCTCGGCGTCCAACGCAAGCGCTTGTTCGGCCAAAAGCTTCGCGTTCCGGCCCGCCGCCAGCGCGACCACGCGAAACCGGTCCGGGTGGCGCAAGAGCAGATCGACCGTGCTGGTTCCGACCGATCCGGTAGAGCCCAGAACGCTCACGGTGCGCGGCTCGGACCAGGTCACCATGCCAGCACGCTCTGGCCGGACAGAACTACCACCAGGGCGACCAAGGGGATCACCGTCATCTGCGCGTCAACCCGATCGAGGACACCGCCGTGCCCCGGGATCAGTCCGCCCGAATCCTTCACTTTGAAATTCCGCTTCAACGCGGATTCCATCAAATCGCCGCCCTGCCCCACCACGGACAGAAGGATCGTCATCGGAAACAGCACTTCAGCCCGTGCCCCCGGAACCAGCAGCAAGGTCACCAAGGCAACCGCCCCCGCCGCACAGACACCACCTACGGCCCCGGACCACGTCTTACCCGGACTGATCGAGGGCCAGAGTTTCGGTCCCCCGACGCTGCGCCCGACAAAATAGGCACCGACATCGGTCGCCGCGACCGTGGCGAGCATCCAGGCGACTATAGCGAACCCGGTTCCCGGAAGCTCCCGCAGCCAGATCAGGGCGACGCCGGTGACCATGGTCGACAGCACTGCCGTGATCATCCACCCGGCCTTGGCGATGCCCCGCGAGGATGCCACGACCGCCGACAGAAGGCCGCCTGCCAGCCCCACCGCGATACCGATACCCGGCCCCATCGCGAACGACACCCCAATTGCCGCGACCACGGGCACCACGACCAGCCATTGCGCACGCGTGCGCTGCTCTTCCCGGCCGATCAGCGCGCCCCATTCGACCGCCATGAGTACCGCAACCGCCAGGATCGACAGCCGGAACCCGATACCACCGATCAAGACGGCGCCGAGCGCGCCCAGAACCAGGACCACCGATGAAACCGTCCTCAGACGCAGATCGCTGACCGGTTTAGGTTTCGGCGTGGGAACGGGAGACGTGGGTGCGGCGGACATCCGTCGTCAACCGACCGCTCGGCCGTAGCGGCGATCCCGGCGCGCGAACTCACCCAGAGCATCAGCCAAAGCAGTCCCATCGAAATCGGGCCACAGCACGTCCGTGAAGAAAAACTCCGCATAGGCGCATTGCCAAAGCAGGAAATTCGAAATCCGTTGTTCGCCGCTGGTCCGGATCAGCAGATCGGGGTCCGGAAGGTCGCCGGTGAACATCCGTCCCCGCACCGCGCTCTCATCGATCTGGTCCGGATCGACCCGGCCTGCCGCCGCATCCCTCGCCAAGCTCCGAGCCGCCTCGGTGATCTCCGCCCGTCCGCCGTAGCTGATGGCAAGAGTCAGAAACAGGCCGGCATTGCCTTCGGTCTCGCGCTCGGCGTGATCGATCAGGGACAGGAGATCATTCGAAAGGGTCGCCCGGTCTCCGATCACTCGGAACCGAATATTGTTCCGCTTCATCTCGGCGATTTCGCGCCGGAGGTAGAACCGGATCAGGCTCATGATCTCGCTGACCTCTTCGGGTGGCCTGCTCCAGTTTTCGCTAGAAAACCCGAACAGCGTCAGATGGGTGATCCCAAGGTCTCCGGCCGCCTCGATCGTCCGCCGGACCGCCCGGGCGCCCTCGCGATGTCCCAGGGTCCGCGGCAGGCCGCGGGCACGCGCCCAACGGCCGTTGCCGTCCATGATGACAGCGACATGCAGGGGGAGCGCCTGTTCGGCGGCTGTAACGGCCACGTCCACCATCATCAGACCTGCATGATGTCCTTTTCCTTGGCCGACAACAGCTCGTCGATCATACCGGTGTACTTATCGGTCAGGTCCTGGACCTCACTCTCGTACAGGCGCTTGTCATCCTCGCTAAGATCGCCGTCCTTCTCCATCTTCTTGAGCTGGTCCATGCCGTCCCGGCGCACGTTGCGCACGGCAACCCGCCCGCTCTCGGCATACCGTGCCGCGACCCGCGACAGCTCGGTCCGGCGTTCCTCGGTCAGATCCGGCAGCGGGATCCGAATCAGCTGTCCGTCGCTCATCGGATTGAGCCCCAGATCGGATGTCCGGATGGCCTTTTCGACCGCCTTGACCATGCTCTTGTCCCAGACCTGGATCGTCAGCATGCGCGGCTCCGGCACGCTGACGCTGCCGACCTGATTGATCGGCATATGGCTGCCATAGGCCTCGACCTGCACCGTGTCCAACAGGTTCACCGAGGCCCGACCGGTTCTCAGCCCCTGGAATTCCTTCTTCAGCGCATCGAGTGCGCCGGTCATGCGTTTCTCGAGATCATCAAGATCAAGATCTTCGGCCATTGAGACATCCTCATGCTTTCACGTCGAATTTCGCTGATCATACCCCGACGCTCGACAATTTCCATTGCATCCGGACATTTCGACTTCGGTGCGACCCTGCGGCCGGAAAATGGTCAAAATCGGGATATCGCAAGGCAAAGACAGCCGGAGCACATTATTCCGTGATGATGGTGAAGCGGCCCCGGCCCTGCACCACATCCGCAAAGGCCCCGTTGTTGTGGATCGAAAAAACCAGGATCGGAATGCCGTTCTCACGGGCCAGCGAAATCGCCGAGGCGTCCATCACCTTCAGATCGTCCCGCAGGACATCCATGTAGGTGAGCGTCTCGTACCGCTTGGCGGTCGGCACCTTGACCGGATCGGCGTCGTATACGCCGTCAACCTTGGTGGCCTTGAGCATCGCGTCGCAGCCCATCTCGGATGCCCGCAGGGCCGCGGCGGTGTCGGTCGTGAAGAACGGGTTTCCGGTTCCGGCCGCGAAGATCACCACCCGCCCCTTCTCCATATGCCGCATGGCGCGGCGGCGGATATAAGGCTCGCATACGGCCGCGATCGGCAGGGCGGAGAGCACCCGGGTCGGGCAGCCCCGCTTCTCGAGGGCGGACTGCATGGCCAGCGAGTTCATCACCGTCGCCAGCATGCCCATGTAATCGCCGGTGGCCCGCTCCATGCCGGCGGCCGCGCCGGATATCCCGCGGAAGATGTTGCCGCCGCCGATCACCAGACAGACCTCGCCGCCGGCGTCGAGCACCGATTCCACCTCGCCCGCGACCCGGTCGACCATGTTGGGATCAAGCCCGTAGGAGAGGTCTCCCATCAAGGCCTCTCCGGAGATCTTCAGCAACACCCGCTTGAATCTCGGCCCGCTCTTTGAGCCATCTGCGTCTGTCGCCGTATCTCCGGACATTGAGGCCTCTCCGGTTGTTCGATCTCTGTCCGGCAAAAGCCGGTCAGTGCTTCAGCGTCGCCGCGACCTCGGCCGCGAAATCGCTCTCTTCCTTCTCGACACCCTCGCCCAACTGGAAACGGACGAAGCCGTTCAATGTAATCGGAGTTCCCAGGTCTTTCGAGGCGTTTTCGAGCACCTTGCGGATCTGGGTCTCGCCGTCGACCATCGACGTCTGCTCCAGGAGGACAACCTCCTGGTAGAACTTCCGCATCCGGCCTTCGACCATCTTCTCGGCGATCTCCTGCGACTTGCCGGACGCCTTGGCCTGATCGATCAGAACCGTCCGCTCCCGCTCGACCAGGCTCTGGTCGAGATCGTCGGTGGACAGGCTCTGCGGATTGGCAGCGGCCACGTGCAGGGCGATCTGCTTGGCGATATCGGACAGCTTGTCCTTGTCAGCGCTCGACTCGATCGCCACCAGCACGCCGATCTTGCCGAGGCCGGCAGCGGCGGCGTTGTGCATGTACGGCACCACGACCCCATCTCCAACCGAAAGGGACGCGGCCCGACGGAAGGTCATGTTCTCGCCGATGGTGGCGATGTTGTGGGTCAGCTCTTCCTCGACGGTGCGGCCGGTCCCCGGAAAGGCGGTGGCCTTCAACGCTTCGACATCGGATGTGCCGAGCGCCAGCTTGGCGACGGTTCCGACGAAACCTTGGAATGCCTCGTTGCGGGCGACGAAATCGGTCTCGGAATTGATCTCCACGACAGCACCCTTGGTGCCGTCGACCGCGACCCCGACCAGACCCTCAGCCGCGACGCGGCCCGATTTCTTGGCGGCGGCGGCCAGACCTTTCTTGCGCAGCCAGTCGATCGCGGCTTCGACGTCGCCGTCGGTCTCCCCGAGCGCCTTTTTGCAATCCATCATGCCTGCGCCAGTCTTCTCGCGCAGTTCCTTAACCAGGGCAGCGGTGACAGCCATCGTGCCTTCCTCGTCTTTCACTAACGAACGGTCGCCGCTCACCGGCAACCCTCATCCGAGCGAACGGCGCCGCGAGAACGGCGCCGTCACACGGTCTCAAACCTCAACCGCGACAGATCAAGCCTTGGCGGCTTGATCGGCCTCCGGAGCCGCTTCGGCGACCGGCTCGGCAGGAGCCGCTTCCGGAGCCGCCGCGAGTTCCGGCTCGACCGGAGCCTGCTCGCTGGCCCCCACATCGACGCCGGACGCGGTCTGCTCAGCCTGCAGGCCGTCGCGAACCGACCGCACCAACAGATCGCAATAGAACTCGATCGCCCGCATGGCATCGTCGTTGCCCGGAATCGGATACTCGACCCCGTCGGGATTGCTGTTGCTGTCCAGCACGGCCACAACCGGGATCCCCAGGGTGTTGGCCTCTTGAACCGCCAGCTGCTCCTTGTTGGTGTCGATCACCACCATGATGTCAGGCAACCCGCCCATTTCCTTGATTCCGCCAAGTGCGCGCTCCAGCTTGTCGCGCTCGCGGGTCAGGTTCAGCAGTTCCTTCTTGGTCAGACCAGCCTCGCCCTTGCCCAGGCGCTCCTCAAGCTCCTTGAGGCGCCGGATCGAGTTGGAAATGGTCTTCCAGTTGGTCAGCATGCCGCCGAGCCAGCGGTGGTTGACGTAGTACTGGCCGGACTTGATCGCAGCCTGAGCCACCATCTCGGAGGCCTGACGCTTGGTGCCGACGAACAGCACGCGACCGTTGTTGGCCACGACATTGCGGACCGCTTCAAGCGCACGGTGCAGCAAAGGAACGGTCTGACGCAGGTCCAGAATATGAACGTTGTTGCGTGTGCCGAAGATGAAGGGTTCCATCTTCGGGTTCCAGCGCCGCGTGTGGTGGCCGAAATGAATGCCGGCTTCAAGAAGCTGGCGCATCGTGAAAGTTGGGAGAGCCATGTTTTTCCTCGTCTTCTCCGGTTACTCCGCCACGGACAGACACCGATCGATATCGGCACCGGAGCGACCTGACCAAGTCGGGATAACCCGAACCCTGGGGGCCGCGCGCCCGTGTGTGGGATTGAACGGCCGCTTACGTACTCCCCCCGCCGCCGTTTTGCAAGGCTGGCGGTGCCTGATCCTTGCCGTCGCGCTCGGAGCCTCGATCCTGGCGAACCCGCTCTCGCACCCGGCCCGGGCCGCAGAGGCGTCGCTGGGCGACCGGATCGCCGAGGAATTGTGCTACCCAGACGCCATCGAAACGCTCACCCTGTCCGAAAAAGACTCATCGGACTTCGCCTCCAGTTTCCTGATGACGGGCGCCTACAGGGACATCCAGGGTGCCGAGGGTCGGGCCGAGTTCACCAAGAAAGGCCCGATCGCGGAGTGCCGCTCCTACGCCTCTCCCACGCAAGAGCTGTTCTACTGCGCCAAAGTCTCGCTGCGTGACGACGTGCTGACCAAAGGCCGGGCGCGTCTGTGCTTTTGAGCAGCCGCACTCCGGTCTGGTGTCCCTGTCCTCCCGATCGACCGCCGATGCGGCGACCGGGACCCCATGAAGTCATCGGCAGCCGCTGCAGAACTGGAAACCCCGGCTCTTTCCGTGCGAATGTCGACGCCCGATTTCCCAGACCGCTTCCACACTCGGAGTTCAAGCATGTATCGCGTTGAAGACGACCGCCTGCTGGTTGGCGCCGGCCGCTATGTGGAGGACGCCTATCCGGCCGACGCGCTGTCCATGGTGGTGCTGCGCTCTCCGGTCGGACATGGGACGATCGAGGCACTGGACATCTCCGCAGCCGAGGAGATGGACGGTGTGACCCTCATCCTCACCGGTAACGATCTGGACCGTCTCGGCGTGCGGCCGATGGCGAGCCGTATGCCGGTCACCGGGGTCGACGGCAAGCCGATGCTGGAGCCGGAACGCCCGGCCCTGGCCCGGGGCAAGGTGACCTATGTCGGCCAACCGGTCGCCGTGATTCTCGCGGAATCGCCCGAAATCGCCCAGGACGCGGCCGAAGCGATCGTGCTCGACATCGCCGATCTACCGGCGGCAGTGGATCTGGAAGCCGCAGCTTCCGACGGCGCCCCGCAAATCTGGGACGATATCCCCGGCAACCGCTCCTTCACCTGGGAAAAGGGCGACCGTGCCGCAACGCAGAGCGGGTTCGCGGAGGCGGACCACGTGATTGAGCTGACCGTCCGGCATCCACGGGTGTCCATCGCCCCGATCGAGACGCGGGGCTGTATTGCAGACTTCGATGTCGAAACCGGCCGCTACACGCTCACCACCCCCAGCCAGGGCGTCGTCGCCCTCCGGGCGGCGATGGCGGATTATCTGGGTGCGGATGAGGCCGATGTGCGGGTCATCACCGAAGACGTCGGGGGCAGTTTCGCGGTCAAGATCTGGCCCTATCCGGAACAGTTGCTGGCGCTGGTCGCGGCCCGCGCGAGCCGCCGCCCGGTCAAGTGGATCGGCAGCCGGACGGAGAGCTTCGTCTCCGATGCGATGGGACGCGGCCGGGTCGACCGGGCCAAACTGGCGCTCGACAGGGACGGCAAGTTCCTGGCCTTCCGGATCGATGCCCTGGCCGATATGGGTGCCTTCCTGAATGCGGTGGCGCCGTCGATCGTCACCACCGGCGCGATCCGACCCTATGCCCATGTCTACAAGATCCCGGGACTGCTCTACAGGGTCGACGCGATCTTCACCAATACCATGATGACCGACGCCTATCGCGGTGCCGGCAAGCCCGAATCCTGCAGCACGCTCGAGCGGCTGATCGACGTGGCCGCCCACGAACTGGGGTTCGACCGGGTGGAGTTGCGGCGCAAGAACCTGATCCAGCCGGCGGACCTGCCCTACGACACGCCGATGGGCGAAACCTATGACGGCGGCGACTTCCCGGCCATCGCCGAGAAGATCCTGGTCGCGGCAGACTGGGCCGGGGTCGCGGGGCGCCGGGCGGAGAGCGCTCGCAAGGGTCTGCTGCGCGGCGCCGGTCTCGGCTTCCATCTGCATGCGACCGGCGGGTCGGTGGCGGAGCGGAGCGAGGTCCGGGCGCTGCCGGACGGCACGGTGCTGGTGCGGACCGGCACACAGGATTCCGGGCAGGGTCATCGGACCGCCCTCGCGATCGTCGCCGCCGAAACTCTGGAGGTTCCGGTCGAGAAAATCCGGGTCGAGCAGGGCGACAGCGACTGGCTGGAGAAAGGCGGCGGCACCGGAGGCTCCAATCTGCTGTCGATCGCGGGCAATACGGTTCACCGGACCGCCCTCAAGATGCTCGATCAGGCCAAACAGGTGGCTGCCCACATGCTGGAAGCCGCGGTCCAGGATGTGGAATACGGACAGGGCGAATTTCGGATCGCCGGAACCGACCGCAAGATCGGCCTGGCCCAGGTGGCCGCCGACTGGGACAGCATTCCGGCCGATCAGCGGGACGGAGAACTGGGTTCCGGCTGCGTCGCCCAGCTCGACTTCGAAGGGTTGCACACGACCTTTCCGAACGGAGCCTATGTCTGCGAAGTCGAGGTCGACCCGGACACGGGGGCCGTGCAGGTGGACCGGTTCACCGGCGTAGACGATCTGGGGCGGGTGATCAACGAGCCGACAGCCCTGGGCCAGCTCCACGGCGGGATAGGACAGTCGATCGGCGAGGTGCTGATGGAGGGCCTGATCTACGATGAGCAAGGGCAGGTCTTGACCGGTTCCCTGATGGATTACGCCCTGCCGCGCGCGGACCAGATTCCGTTCATGGATCTGAACTGGGCGCCAACGGACAGCCCCAACGCGCTGATCGGCGCAAAGGGTGTGGGCGAGGTCTCGTCGATCGGCGCCCCGGGCGCGATCATGAACGCCGTGCTGGATGCGCTCCGGGATCGGGATGTCCGGCATCTCGATATTCCGCTGACGCCGGAAAAGATCTGGAAGGCACTGCACCCGTGACCATTCGGTAGGAATAGTCGCGCCAACCCTCACCGTATGGCATCATAGCGTTTACCCATGGAGACCGTCCGATGAGCACAGAAGTCGCCTTGATCCTTGGTGCCGGCGTCGGGTTGAGCGCGTCACTGGCCCGGCTGTTCGCCACGAACGGCATGGCCGTGGCGTTGGCGGCCCGGAACATCGACAAATTGTCCGATCTGGCCGAAGAGACCGGGGCCAGGACCTATGCCTGCGACGCGGCCTCGCCCGGAGACATGGCGCGGCTGTTCGCCTCCGTTGAGACGGACATCAGCGCACCGGATATCGCCGTCTACAACCCTTCCATGCGCGCCCCCGGACCGATCGAGGAGATCGACACCGACCGCGCCCGGGATGCCATCCTGACCTCGGGCTATGGCGGATTTCTGATGGCCCATGAGGCGGCCAAACGCATGGTGCCCCGAGGCTCGGGAACCCTGCTGTTCACCGGCGCCTCCGCCAGCGTGAAGGGCTACAAGAATTCATCGGTCTTCGCGATGGGCAAACACGCCTTGCGGGGCCTGTGTTCCTCCCTTGCCCGGGAACTGCATCCGAAGGGCGTTCACGTCGGTCATTTCGTCATCGACGGCGGGATTCAGGCCCGCGACGAAACCCGCGCGCCACGCGGCGAGGACGGCTTTCTGTCGCCGGATGCGATCGCCGAAACCTACCTGCATGTGCACCGGCAACCGCGCAGCACCTGGACCTGGGAAATCGAACTGCGGCCGTGGATCGAATCGTTCTGAATCGGCACAATTGCACACAATGGTCGCGTAATTGTCATCAATTGAGCCTATGCTCCCCGTCGACATAACGGACGATTCGCTGTATTTGTGTAGGCCGGAGCCACGTTGGCTCAACACCATCCGGGGGAGCCGGATAAGACGTTGTCTCACGCGTTCATGATGTCTGGTCTTGAGTGCGTCCCCTGGTGGTGATCTTCGAAATCCGGAGGACGCTTCGGTCTTGGAGTGCATATCGCATGAGTAAGGGTACGGTTAAGTGGTTCAACACCACGAAAGGCTACGGGTTCATTCGGCCTGACGACGACGGCGCGGATGTTTTCGTGCATATCACCGCGGTTCAACGGTCCGGCCTTCAGGGTCTGAATGAAGGCCAGGAGGTCATGTATGAGCTTCGGGAACAGCGTAACGGCAAGATGGCGGCGGAAGATCTGCAGCTCGCCTAATCACGGCTGACGTATTCCGAATCCGATGGGGTTCGAGGACGGGAACGGCGGCACTGCCTGGTGCCGCCGTTTTCGCGTCCGCCCTGGCGCCAGAGGGGGCAACAGCCGCGCGATGCAGCGGCGTTTGGTGAGGGAATTCTGCGACATAGTATCCATTTCATCTGACTCGGCTGAATAGAGCTTGCCGATATTATATCGGACCGTCATATATCGAGCGTTAGCGTATCGAACGGATATATGACATGGATGTCAGAACGCTCTGCCTCGCCGCCCTCAGCAGAGGCGACGCGACCGGATACGAGATCAAGAAGATGTTCGAAACCGGCCCGCTCGCGCATTTTCAGCGCGCCAGCTTCGGCTCGATCTATCCGGCCCTCTCGCGGCTGTTGGATGACGGTCTGGTGCTGGCCGAAGCGCTGGAGCAGGACGGACGCCCGGACAAGAAGGTCTATCGGCTCACGGAGGGCGGCCGCGCCGCCTTTCGCCACGCGCTGACCGGGCAGCCGCCGGAACCGGAGAGCATCAGATCGGATCTGTTGTTCATGTTGATGTTCGCGACAGAAATGACGCCGGCCCGCGTTGGAGACCTTATTGAGGCCCGTGTCGCCGAGCTGCGGGAACTGGCGGACCATATAGAAGCCAAGGCGAAGAATTGCGGCGAAGCCCATGCGTGCGGCGAGGCGACACCATCCGGGTTCTTTAGCGAGCCCGGCCCCAAATTCGTCGCCGGATACGGCGTCGCGATCTATCGTGCTGCTGCGGATTACATGGAGCGGCATCGAACGGCGCTGGTACGCGAAATCGAGGCCGCGCGCGCGGCCCTTCCCAATATGGCGGCGGAGTAGCCGGTGACCCTTTCACCAAAACCCTTAAAGCGGCGGATTCCCTCCACCCTGATCGCGGTTCTGATCGCAGTCGCCGCAATCGCCTGGGTCGGATCCGGGTATGTGGGCGGCCTCTGGAATCTGTCGGGTTCGCCGGAAAGTCTCGACGCGGTGAGCGTTCGCGCCGCCCCGAAAGCGGCTGAGCCCACTCGTGTGAGGGTCGAGATCCTGGAGGCGCAGCCCTTCGTCGAGGAAATCCAAGCCTCCGGCGAGACCGAAGCCGCGCGCACCGTGGAAATCCGCGCCGAGACCGATGGCCGGGTGGTTGAATTGCCGGTCGCCGAAGGGCGTGCGGTGGTGGAAGGTGCGCTTCTGGTGCGGCTGGACCGGGCGGAGCGGGACGCACAACTGGCGCAGGTCAAGGCCCGCGTTCAGCAGCGCTCGATCCAGTTCGAGGCGGCCCGCACCCTGGCCAGCAGCGGGTTCCAGTCGCAAACTCGCAGGGCCGAAGCACTGGCGGATCTTGAAGCGGCGAAGGCCGACCTGGCCGTTCTGGAGGTCGACATTGCCCGGACGGCCATCACCGCCCCGTTCGACGGCATTCTGGATCGCCGCCCTGCAGAGATCGGCAGCTTCGTCCAGCGCGGCGATCATGTCGCGACGATCGTCGACGTGAACCCAATGCTTGTGGTCGCCCAGGTCTCCGAAAAAGATGTGACCAAGATGCAGATCGGCATGACCGCACAAACCCGGCTCACCACCGGCACCAGCCATATCGGGGTGGTCAGCTACATCGCCACGGTGGCGGACAGCCAGACACGCACCTTCCGCGTCGAAGTGGAAATCGAGAACCGGGATCGTACAATCGGCGAAGGCATGTCCGCCGAACTCAAGGTCAAATTGGCCCCCGTGAAAGCCCACCCGATCCCGCCGTCGATCTTTCGATTGGACGCCCAAGGTCGGATCGGCGTGATGCTGGTGCAGGATGACGATGTTGCAAGGTTCGTGCGCGTGGAGATTGTTGGTTCTGGTGAGAACGGCGCCTATGTGACGGGCCTGCCCGATCGGACACGAGTGATCACGGTCGGCCAGGAGCTGGTGGAGGACGGCGAGGTCGTCACGCCTGTGCCCGCCGGTCAGACGGGGGCCGTGGGAGCGCAATCGTGAAAGCACTGATCGATTTTGCGTTGTACCGCACCCGGGCCACGATCTCGATCCTGGTGCTGATCCTGATCGCCGGGACGGTCTCCTATATCGGCATCCCTAAGGAGGCTGATCCGGACGTCAATTTTCCGACCATCTACGTCTCCATGCACTACGAGGGCATATCGCCCGAGGATTCCGAGCGCCTGCTGCTCCGACCGATGGAACAGGAACTGCAGGCGATCGAAGGCGTGAAGGAGATGCGGTCCAGCGCCTACGAAGGCGGCGGCAACGTTACGCTCAAATTCGATGCCGGCTTCGATGTCGATCGGGCGTTGACCGATGTGCGGGAGAAGGTCGACATCGCCAAGGTCGATCTGCCGGAAGGCACGGACGAACCGACGGTCAACGAGGTCAACATTTCGCTGTTTCCGGTGCTGGTCGTGACCCTGTCCGGAGATATTCCGGAAAACCATCTTTTGCGACTCGCCCGGGGCCTGGGGGATGCGATCGAGCAGATCCCGAACGTGCTCGAGGCCAATCTGAAAGGGGAGCGGGAAGAGCTGCTCGAGATCGTGATCGATCCGGTCAAGCTCGAGAGTTACAATCTGCGCGCCGATCTGGTGCTCGACACGGTCGCACGTTCAAACCGTCTGATCGCCGCCGGCACCCTGGACACCGGGACCGGTCGGTTCCCGATCAAGGTCCCCGGCCTCTACGAAAACGCAGCCGACATTCTGACCCAGCCGATCAAGACCCGCGGTGAGGCCGTGGTCACCATCGCAGACGTCGCGACCGTCCAGCGCAGCTTCAAGGACCGGGAGACCTATGCCCGGCTGAACGGCAAACCCTCCATCGCCATCGAGGTCGTCAAGCGGACCGGCTCCAACATCATTGAGACCATCCAGACCGTCCGGGCGGTGGTCGACATGGCCAGGGATCAGATTCCCGAAGACGTGACCGTCACCTTCAGCCAGGACAAGTCCCGCAACATCAAGGGCATGCTGGGCGATCTGCAGAACAACGTTCTCAGCGCGATCCTGCTGGTCATGGTGGTGGTGGTGGCCGCCATGGGCATGCGATCGGCCGGTCTGGTGGGCATCGCGATCCCGGGCTCCTTCCTGCTGGGAATCCTGGCCTTGGCAACCCTGGGTCTGACTTTGAACATCGTCGTGCTGTTCTCGCTGATCCTGTCGGTCGGCATGATGGTGGACGGGGCGATCGTGGTCACCGAATTCGCCGACCGCAAGATGGCCGAGGGGTCGAGCAAGCTGGAAGCCTACCGTCAGGCCGCCCACCGGATGGCGTGGCCGATCACCGCTTCGACCGCGACCACGCTGGCCGCATTCCTGCCGCTGCTGTTCTGGCCGGGATTGGTCGGCGAGTTCATGAAATATCTGCCGATCACCATGATCGCCACGTTGAGCGCCTCGCTGCTGATGGCGTTGGTCTTCGTGCCGGCCTTGGGCGCGTTGGTCGGCAAGCCAAGCGCCGAGACCGAAGGCGCGCGTGCCCAGCTCTCCGCGGCAGAGGCCGGCAGCATCGAGACCCTGAGCGGCTATGCCGGGTGGTATGTCCGCGCCCTGAAGGCCGTCCTGCGCCGACCGGGTTTGGTCTTGGTGGTCGCGGTTCTGACACTTGTTGGCGTGCAGGTCAGCTACGCGAAGTTCGGCAACGGTGTCGAGTTCTTTCCGGAGGTCGAGCCGGACCTGGCCCAGATCCTGGTGCATGCGCGTGGCAATCTCTCGATCGACGAGATGCGCGATCTGGTGGTTCCGGTTGAGACCACAGTGCTGGAACTGGGCGGATACAAATCGGTCTACACCACCATCGGCGGCACGAATGGACAGCGCGGTCGCGACACCGCCGAAGATGTGATTGGCAGCATTCAGATCGAGTTCGACGATTGGCAGGAACGACCAACGGCAAATATGCTACTGGCCGAAATCCTGCGCCGAAACGGCGACATCGCGGGCATCACGGTGGAGCCCCAGAAGGCCGAACAGGGTCCGCAGCAGGGCAAGCCGATTCAGATCGAACTCCGGTCCCGCGACCGAGAGGCGCTTGACCGCGCCGCCGATATCGTCAGGACCAAACTGGAACAAACAGATGATCTGACGGATATCGAGGACACCCGCAGTCTCCCGGGGATCGAATGGCGCATCGCGATCGACAGGTCGGAAGCGTCCAAATTCTCTGCGGATATCTCCATGCTGGGCCAGTACATTCAGCTGGTCACCCGCGGCATGAAGATCACGGACTACCGGCCCGACGACACCGACGAGGAAGTGGACGTGGTCGTCCGCTATCCCGAATCCCACCGCAGCCTGCAGCAGCTTGATCGGATCAAGATGGAGACCGAGCAGGGCATGATCCCGATCGGGAACTTCGTGACCCGCAGTGCCGAGCCGAAGATCGCGAGAATCAACAGGATCGACCAACGCCCGGTGGTCACGGTCAAGTCCGAAGTGGCGGAGGGCGTACTGCCGGACTCCAAGGTGCGTGAGCTCCGTGCATGGCTCGATACCGAGGCCGATTTGCCGGACGGGGTGTTCGCCGAGTTCAAAGGCGAGGACGAAGACAAGCGCGAGTCCGAGGCATTCTTGACCAAGGCCTTCGGGGTCGCCCTGTTCATCATGGCGATCATTCTGGTCACCCAGTTCAACAGCTTCTATTCCGCCTTTCTGATCCTGTCGGCGGTGATCATGTCGACCATCGGCGTGATGATCGGGCTGCTGGTGACCGGCGCGCCGTTCGGGGTGGTGATGAGCGGGATCGGGGTGATCGCGCTGGCGGGCATTGTGGTGAACAACAACATCGTCCTGATCGATACCTATGACACCCTGCGCCGCGACAATGACGATCCTATGGATGCAATCCTGCGCACCGGCGCCCAGCGGCTGCGACCGGTGATGCTGACGACGGTGACGACCATCCTCGGGCTGATGCCGATGGTGCTGCAGCTCAACATTGACTTCACCACCCGGGCGGTCACCTTCGGCGCGCCCTCGACCCAGTGGTGGACCGGCTTGTCGAGCGCGATCGTCTGGGGGCTGGGATTCGCCACGATCCTGACCCTGTTCGTCACCCCTGCGGCGCTGATGTTCAAGGCCAACATCATTGCCTGGATCTCACGTCGACGGAGCCGGACCGAGTCTGGTAACAGTACCGCCGAAGCGGACACGGACCGCGGGGTGACCCGGCTTCCCGACGCGGCGGAGTGACCGCCATCTAACCGTTTCGGTAAATGTAGCTGTACCCGTTCAAAGCCGGTGCGCCGCCCAGATGGGCGTAGAGCACTCGAGCACCGTCCGGGAAGAAGCCCTTCTTCACCAGATCCATCATCCCCTGCATGGATTTGCCCTCATAGACCGGGTCTGTGATCATGGCCTCGGTGCGGGCGGCGAAGCGGATCGCCTCGTTGGTCTCCTCGCTCGGCACGCCGTAGGCCGGATAGGCATAGTCCGGGAGGATCACGATCTCGTCCTCCCGAACCGCGCGGCCCAGTTCCACCAGCGCAGCGGTATTGTCGACGATCTCCCGCACCTGCGCCCGGGTCTGCTCCGGGGTTCCGGAGGCGTCGATGCCGATCACCCGGTCGGCCCGGTCGTCGGCCGCGAAACCGACGATCATGCCCGCCTGGGTCGACCCTGTGACTACACAGACGATGATGTAGTCAAAGGCGAACCCCAGATCGGTTTCCTGTTTGCGAACCTCTTCGGCGAACCCGACATAACCGAGACCACCGTACTTATGCACCGAGGCCCCGGCCGGAATGCCGTAGGGGTTGCCGCCGGCATCCTTGACCGACTGGATCGCATCTTCCCAGCTCTGGCGGATGCCGATGTCAAACCCGTCCTCGACGATCCGGCTGTCGGCGCCCATCAACCGGGTCAACATGATATTGCCGACCCGATCGTATACCGCGTCCTGGTGCGGCACCCAGGCCTCCTGCACAACCACGCATCTCATGCCGATCTTGGCGGCGGTGGCGGCGACCATTCGCGTGTGATTGGACTGAACGCCGCCGATCGATACCAGGGTGTCCGCATTCGAGGCGATCGCGTCGGGAACGATATACTCCAGCTTGCGCAGCTTGTTGCCGCCCATGGCCAGGCCCGAATTGCAGTCGTCCCGCTTCGCGTAGATCTGCACCTTGCCGCCCAGCGCTTCCGTCATGCGCGGCAAGTGCTCAATCGGCGTCGGGCCAAAGGTCAACGGATAACGCTCGAATTTGTCCAGATTCATGAAGCCTCCAGGCGGGTTTGATTTGGCATGTCGCGATCACCGGAGGCTAGCAAACAGAGATTGAAATGTGCTCTCGAAATCAGATCGTTCTCATTCCAATATCTAGCTGATATATTAAAAAAACTGCCTTTAGAGTCCGATTCGAACTAAGATCTTGAAAGACCCTCTCATGCTGGACCGAACCGATCAGGCCATTCTCCGGCATCTCCAGCGCAATGGCCGTCTGTCGAATGCCGAGCTGGCGTCTTTGACCCATACCAGCCCCGCCACCTGCCACCGGCGCACCCAACGTCTTTTTGAAGACGGCTACATCGACAATGTGCGCGCCCATGTGGCGCCGGACCGTGTGGACCTCGGAACGCTCGTGATGGTCGGCGTCGTACTGGACCGCTCGACGCCGGAGAGTTTCGGGGAGTTCGAGAAGGCGATCACCGCCCTGCCCTTCGTGCTGGACTGTCATCTGGTGGCGGGCGATTTCGACTATTTCCTGAAAATTCGGGTGCGCGACATCTCGGACTTCAACAAGCTGCATGGCGACAAGCTGATCGCGCTGCCGGGGGTCCGCCAGACCCGCACCTTCTTCGTGATGAAGGAGGTCATCGACAACGCGCCCATGGCGTTCTGATCCGGCCCGACCGAAAAGCATTTTCAACCTGCACGGAATCAAGGCATGGTTCCGGAGTCGACCCGTGCCGAGCGCCATCGAGAAGAGCGCCGCCGGGGGAGTGCAGGGTCGGCCACCGTTGTTATTCGCGCCAGATCGATCGCACCAAGTCTAATGCGAGGCCGCATGCCGGATTTTGCCCTGCGTTACATCCGCCTCATCGAGGCTTTCAACCGCCGCGTCGGCCGGATCGCCATGTATTTGATCTTCGTGCTGATGGGTGTCCTGCTGTGGTCATCGATCTCCAAGACCGCGTTCCTGCCGTCGCTTTGGACGCTGGAAATGGCTCAGTTCGTGATGGTCGCTTATTACATTCTTGGCGGTCCGTACGCGATTCAGTTGAACGCCAATGTCCGCATGGATCTGTTCTACGGCAACTGGTCGCCGCGCACCAAGGCCTGGGTGGATGCGTGCAGCGTGCTGTGCCTGCTGTTCTATCTGGGTGTGCTGCTCTACGGCGGGATCGGTTCGACCGCCTATTCGCTTGAATACGGAGAGCGCAGCCCGACCGCCTGGCGGCCCTATCTCTGGCCGATCAAGATCATCATGTGCGTCGGGATCGGGCTGATGATCCTGCAGGCGACGGCCGAGTTCCTGAAGGACATCTGCCGGATTCGTGGAGTGTCGTTCTGATGCCCTACGAGCTGATCGCCATCCTGATGTTCTCGACCATGATGCTGCTGCTGATGACCGGCCAGCGGGTGTTCGGTGCCATCGGGTTCGTGGGCGTGGCCGCGGCCATGCTGCTCTGGGGCACCGGCGGCTCCGATATCGGCTTCTCGGCCGCCATGAAGCTGATGAAATGGTACCCGCTGCTGACCCTGCCGATGTTCATCTTCATGGGTTATGTGCTGTCGGAATCCAGGATCGCCGACGACCTCTACCGCATGTTCCACGTCTGGATGGGGCCGGTCCGCGGCGGGCTGGCGATCGGCACCATCGGGCTGATGGTTCTGATCTCGGCGATGAACGGGCTGTCGGTCGCCGGCATGGCGATCGGGGCCACCATCGCCCTGCCAGAGCTGCTGCGGCGCGGCTATGACAAGATCATGGTGACGGGCGTTATCCAGGCGGGCTCCAGCCTCGGGATCCTGGTTCCGCCTTCGGTGGTGCTGGTGCTGTACGCCATGATCGCGCGTCAGCCGGTCGGGCAGCTGTGGCTGGCCGGCGTGATGCCCGGACTGATGATGGCCGGACTGTTCATCTTGTACATCGCGATCCGCTGCCGCCTGCAGCCGGAGCTCGGCCCCCCTCTCCCCGAGGACGAACGTCGGGTCCCGATGGCGGAGAAGCTGCGGCTGCTCAGAGCCGGGCTGCTGCCCTTGGCCATATTCGCAACCATGATGGTGCCCTTCGTGAACGGCTGGACCTCGCTGGTCGAGAGCTCGGCGATCGGCGCGCTGGCAGCCTTTATGGCCGCGGTTCTGAAGGGACGGATGACCCGAGAGGTGTTCGAGACCTCCACCCGTCAGACCCTCGCCATCTCCTGCATGTTCATGTGGATCATTCTGGCCGCGCTGGGCTTTGGTGCCGTGTTCGACGGGCTTGGGGCGGTGCGGGCCATCGAGGATCTGTTCACCGGCCAACTGGGCCTGGATCCCTGGACCATCCTGATTCTGATGCAGCTGAGCTTCATCGTGATGGGGACGTTCCTGGACGACACCGCGATGCTGGTGATCGTCGCCCCGCTCTACGTACCTCTGGTCGGTGCCTTGGGCTTCGATCTGATCTGGTACGGCGTGCTGTACACGATCACCACCCAGATCGCCTATATGACCCCGCCCTTCGGCTACAATCTGTTCCTGATGCGCGCGATGGCCCCGCCGGAGATCGGCCTGAGGGACATCTACCGCTCCATCGTGCCGTTCGCGCTGGTCATGGTTCTGGCCCTGGCGCTGGTCATGATCTTTCCGCAGATCGCCTTGTGGCTTCCGGACTACGTCTACGGAGAATGATTTCGCAAATTCAACAAGATCCCGACGAACGGGGCGCACTTAAACACCAAAAACGACAGGAGAGTGCATCATGACATCAAGACGGAACTTCCTGACCAGCGGCGCCGCCCTGGGTGTGGCAGGCGCCGCCACCCTGGCCGCGCCCGCCGTCCACGCGCAGTCGACGATCCGCTGGCGGATGCAGACCTATGCCGGCCCGGCTCTGGCCGAGCACGTGATCAAGCCGGCCATCGACAGCTTCAACAAGGTCGCCGGCGACCAGATGCAGATCGAACTGTTCTTCGCCGACCAGCTCGTTCCGACCGGCGAGCTGTTCCGTGCCATGCAGCGCGGCACGATCGACGCTGTGCAGTCCGATGACGATTCCATGGCCTCGCCGACCGAGGTCACCGTCTTCGGCGGGTATTTCCCGTTCGCCAGCCGCTACAGCCTGGACGTGCCGGTGCTGTTCAACCAATACGGCCTGAACGAAATCTGGGACGCGGAGTACTCCAAGGTCGGCGTCAAGCACCTGTCCGCCGGTGCCTGGGATCCCTGCCATTTCGCCACCAAGGAGCCGATCAACAGCCTTGAGGATCTGAAGGGCAAGCGGGTCTTCACCTTCCCGACCGCCGGGCGCTTCATGAGCCAGTTCGGCGTGGTGCCGGTCACCCTGCCCTGGGAGGACATCGAGGTGGCGGTGCAGACCGGCGAGCTCGACGGCATCGCCTGGTCCGGCATCACCGAGGACTACACGGTCGGCTGGGCGGACGTGACCGACTATTTCCTGACCAACAACATCTCCGGCGCCTGGGCGGGATCGTTCTTCGCCAATATGGACCGCTACAACGAGCTGCCCGACAACCTGAAGGAGCTGCTCAAGCTGACCATGGACAGCAGCCACTATTATCGCCAGTGGTGGTATTGGGGCGGCGAGGCTTCGCTGCGGGTCAACGGCACCAAGATGAAACTCACCACCATCCCAGATGCCGAATGGCAGCAGGTCGAGGACGCAGCAGTCGAGTTCTGGGACGAGATCGCATCTGAATCCGAGACCAAGAAGAAGGTGGTGGACATCTTCAAGCAGTACAACATCGACATGCAGAAGGCCGGACGGCCCTATCGCTACGGCTGATTTTTCGGCTAAACCGTCATGTGGCTCCGGACCCGTCCGGGGCCACGCTCCACCACTTCCCTTTGTCTTGCATCAGAGATCCGTCATGGCCGCGCCCTATCCCTTTGAAGACCTGAAAGAAGCCGTCGCCACGGGCGACATCGACACGGTGCTGGTCTGTGCGGTCGACATGCAGGGACGGCTGATGGGCAAGCGCTTCCACGCCCGCCATTTCGTGGACTCGGCCTGGAACGAGACCCATTGTTGCAACTACCTGCTGGCGACCGACATGGAGATGCACACGGTCGAGGGATACGTGTCCACCAGCTGGCGCTCGGGCTACGGCGACTACGTTCTCAAGCCCGACCTGAGCACCCTGCGCAAGACCCCCTGGCTCGAGGGCACGGCCATGGTGCTGTGTGACATCCTCGACCATCATCACGAACCGGTGCCGTTCTCGCCCCGCGCCATGCTGAAATCCCAGATCGCGCGCCTGGAGGCCCTGGGGCTGACCCCGGTGATGGCGACGGAGCTGGAATTCTTCCTGTTCGCCAAGCCCCATGAGGATATCCGCAAATCCGGTTTCCGGGATCTGGAGCCGATCAGCGCCTATAACGAGGACTACCACATCTTCCAGACCACCAAGGAAGAGCATGTGATGCGCCCGGTGCGGAACCACCTCTACGCCGCCGGCATCCCGATCGAAAACTCCAAGGGGGAGGCCGAGTCCGGACAGGAAGAGCTCAACATCCGCTACGCCGATGCCCTGGCCTGCGCCGATCACCACACCATCGCCAAGAACGCGGTCAAGGAAATCGCCTGGGCCAAGGGCCACGCGGCCAGCTTCCTGGCCAAGTACCGCCACGACAAGGTCGGCTCCGCCACCCATGTCCACCAGTCGCTCTGGCGCGACGGGGCACCCGCGTTCTTCGAGCCGGACGCCGAATACGGCATGTCGGACCTGATGCGTCACTACCTGGCGGGACAGATGAAATACGCGCCCGACATCACCTGTTTCCTGGCGCCCTACATCAACAGCTACAAGCGGTTCCAGCGCGGCACCTTCGCGCCCACGCGGACCGTCTGGTCCGTCGACAACCGGACCGCCGGCTTCCGGCTGTGCGGCGAAGGCTCCAAGGCGATCCGGGTCGAATGCCGGATCGGTGGGGCGGATCTAAACCCCTATCTGGCGATGGCCGGGCTTCTGGCCGCCGGCATCAAAGGGATTGAAGAGAAGGCCGAGCTTGCACCACCATCCAAGGGTGACCAGTACGACGCGGCGGGCGCACATATCCCCGGCACGCTGCGGGACGCGGCGGACACGCTGATCAACTCGGACATGCTCAAGGAGGCCTTCGGCGACGACGTGGTCACGCATTACCACCGCGCCGCCACCTGGGAGGTCGAGGACTTCGACCGCGCCGTCACCGACTACGAACTCGCGCGCGGCTTCGAGCGGGCGTAGATCATCCGCCGACGGATCGCAAAGGCACGGCCATGACAAAGGTGCTGACCGAAGTGTCCCAGGAGATGCGGGTGATGCGCGATGAAAGCCTCGGTCCGGTCGTGGGTACCATGAAGATCTCGTCCGACGAGGAGGCGATCCGGCTGATGAAGGACAGCGCGTTCGGTCTGGCCGCCAGTCTCTGGGCCCGGGATATCGACCGCACCGCCGGGATCCGCGACCGGATCGAAACCGGCGCCATGTTCATGAACCGGGCGGACTATCTGGATCCAGGCCTGTGCTGGACAGGCTGCAAGAGCACCGGGCGCGGCGGCGGGCTGTCCGCCATCGGCTACCACAACCTGACCCGACCGAAATCCTATCATCTCAAAAAGGTAACCTCATGACCCTCGTCGGAAACTGGTCCTACCCGACCGCGATCAAGTTCGGCGCCGGACGGATCACCGAACTGCCCCAGGCCTGCGCGCAGGCAAGTATCACAAAGCCGCTGCTGGTCACCGACCGGGGCCTCGCGAACCTGCCGATCACGCAGCAGACCCTGGGCATTCTGGACGCCGCGGGGCTCGGCGCCGCGGTGTTCTCGGAGGTCGGCCCGAACCCGGACGAGACCCATCTGGAGGCCGGACTCGCGGTTTACCGCGCGGGCGGACATGACGGCGTGGTCGCATTCGGCGGGGGCTCCGGCATCGATCTGGGCAAGATGATCGCCTTCATGGCGGGCCAGAGCCGTCCAGTCTGGGACTACGAGGATGTCGGCGACTGGTGGACCCGGGCCGACGCGAGCGCCATCGCACCGATCATTGCGGTGCCGACCACGGCGGGCACCGGCTCCGAGGTCGGGCGCGCCAGCGTGCTGACCAACTCGGTCACCCACGTGAAGAAGATCATCTTCCATCCGAAGATCCTGCCGGCGGTGGTGATCTGCGATCCGGAGCTGACGGTCGGCATGCCCAAGCCGATCTCCGCGGGCACCGGTCTCGACGCCTTCGCCCATTGCCTGGAAGCCTATTGTTCGCCGCATTACCACCCGCTGTCCCAGGGCATCGCGCTGGAAGGATTGCGGCTGGTCTCCGACTATCTGCCCCGAGCCTATGCGGACGGGACCGATATCGAGGCGCGCGGCCAGATGATGAGTGCGGCGGCCATGGGGGCCATCGCCTTCCAGAAGGGCCTGGGCGCCATCCATGCCCTGTCGCACCCGATCGGAGCGATTTACGGCACCCATCACGGCACCACCAACGCGGTGGTCATGCCGCCGGTGCTGCGCCTCAACCGACCGGCGGTCGAGGAGCGCCTGGGACGGGCGGCCGCCTATCTGGGCGTGGGGGACAGTTTCGACGCGTTCTACGACCACGCCATGAAGCTGCGCGGCGAGATGGGAATACCCGATAAGCTCACGGCCCTCGGCGTCAGCGGTGACCGGATCGACGAAATGGTCGCCCAGGCCCTGGAAGACCCGAGTTGTGGCGGCAACCCGATCCCGCTGACGGAGTCGAATGTCCGGCAGCTGTTCCTGGATAGCCTGTAAGACCTCAGCCGCCCCAGCAGGCGCGCAGCACCCGCATCCAGTTGCCACCGAGGACAGCGCGAATCTCGTCCTCGGAGAACCCGCGCTCGGCCATCCGGACCGTCAGGTTTGCAAGCTTGTCCGGCATCTCAATCCCTTCGGGATAGCGGTATGGCGGAGCGGGATAGTCCGCGCGCCGCCACCGCCCCTCGGCCACCCGTCCCTCATAGTCTCTGATTGCCGCATCGTCATCCGCAACCCCGGATTGGCCGAGGAAATAGTCGATGCCGATGCCGATATGGGCGATACCGACCAGATCGGCGACATAGACCATATGGTCGATTATCTGATCGAGGCTGGGCTGGGGGTCCGCCGATACGAAGACCGGGAAACCGACGATCCCGGTCAGCCCTCCGGTGGCGGCAACCGCCTTGATCTGAGCGTCGGTGATGTTCCGGGCGGTGTCGAAGACCGCCTTGGGGTTGGCGTGGCTGAACACCACAGGTTTGGTCGAGACCTCCATCGCGTCCAGCGTGGTCCGCGCGCCGGTATGGGAGCAGTCGACCACCATCCCGACCTCGTTGCAGCGCGCGACCACCTTCAGCCCGAAATGGGACAGCCCGGCATCGGTCCGCTCTCCGGCGCCATCGCCGATCCGGTTCTTCTCGTTGTAGGTCAACTGCAGGATGCCGACGCCGAGCGCCTTGAAGGCGTCGACCAGATCAACCTCATTCTCCAACAGATCGCCACCCTGGGCATGGAGAATGACCGCGCCCTTGCCGGAGGCTTTCGCCGTCTCGATATCGGCAACCGAGCGCGCCAGCACCAGTCTGGCGTCTCCCCGTAAATGCCGATGCCAGGCACCGACGACGCGCAAGGTCTGAGCGGCGTTGTCATTGGTGCAAATCGTCGGGCACAGCACATCGACTCCGCCGGCCAGGTACGCGCCGATCCACCGCCGGTCCCGGAGCAAGGGAGCCGCCGCATCCATAACCAGGGAGTCTCGGTGGAGGTCAATCGGATCGAACTGCATTCCGCAAGTGTGACGCCGACCGGCGCTTTGTGAAAGAGCCAACCGCATGCGCCGATTTCACTCTTGCGCAATCGGCACCGGTCCAGGGTTGTGCTAGGTCTATCGCCGACCCAAGTCGGTAACCGCGGGGCGGTCGCCCCTTCCCGACACACAAGATATGGAACCGCTTCGATGTCAGAGACCTACACGCCCCCGAAAGTCTGGACCTGGGACAAGGAAAACGGCGGCAAATTCGCCAGCACCAACCGTCCCATCGCCGGCGCCACCCACGAGAAGGTGCTCCCGGTCGGTGAGCATCCGCTTCAGCTCTACTCCCTCGCCACGCCGAACGGCGTGAAGGTGACCGTGATGCTGGAGGAACTGCTGGCGGCGGGACACAAGGGCGCCGAATACGATGCCTATCTGATCCGCATCGGCAATGGAGACCAGTTCGGCAGCGGCTTCGTCGAGATCAATCCGAACTCCAAGATCCCCGCCCTTCTCGACCGCAGCACGCCGACCCCGACCCGGGTGTTCGAAAGCGGCGCGATCCTGCTCTACCTCGCCAACAAGTTCGGCGCGTTCCTTCCTAAGGATCCGCACAAGCACACCGAGGCCTTGAACTGGCTGTTCTGGCAGATGGGCAGCGCCCCCTATCTGGGCGGCGGCTTCGGTCACTTCTATGCCTACGCGCCGGAGAAATTCGAGTATCCGATCAACCGGTTCGCGATGGAAACCAAGCGGCAGATGGACGTTCTCGACCGTCATCTGGCGGACAACCAGTTCATGGCGGGCGATGAGTACTCCATCGCCGACATGGCGATCTGGCCCTGGTACGGCACCTTGGCGCTCGGCAAGATCTACGACGATTCCGGCACCTTCCTCGATGTCCAGTCCTACAAGCACGTCCAGCGCTGGACCGCCGAGATCGCGGCACGCCCGGCGGTCAAGCGGGGCCGGGTCGTGAACCGGGTTTCCGGTCCGGAGAGCGAGCAGCTGGAAGAGCGCCATTCGGCTGCCGATATCGACGCGCTGGGCCTCTGAGCCGGGCAAATCAGAACCGCTGTCGGGAAGGACGTCGCGCCGGCGGCGCCCTTCCCTCAGCCCGTTGCGCTACCAGCGCACCTCGGTCTTCTTCTTGAAGGCGTTGCTGATCGCGGCCGACAGCTTCCCCTCCTCAACAGGTTTCAGCACGTAGCCGCTCGCCCCGTTCCGCATCGCGGACAGGACCATTTCCTGCTGACCGATCGCCGTGACCATCAGGATTCGCGCCTCCGGATAGTTCCTCACGATCCGGTCGGTCGCCTCGATGCCATCCATAACCGGCATCGAGATATCCATCGTCACCAGATCGGGACGCTCACGCGCGTATTCCTCGATCGCGCGATGACCATTCTCCGCCGTTGCCACAACCTCAAATCGCAGCTTCGTCAGCATGAGTGCCATTTTCTTAAGCATGATTCGGGAATCATCGACCACCAGGACTCTCATGGCCAAAATTCAAGCTCCTCCGTCTACTTCATTCAGATAGGAATCGAACAACTCGGGCGGTCCGATCACCGAGACCTGCAAGACTCCCTCTTTTGTATTAAGGAATGCTGAACTGAATTCCGCACTCCGGGGCCGCCGGATCTGCCGGGTGCCGGTGAAGACAATCGGCGGCGAAACGCTCAGCACGGCGCCTGCCGTCCCCAGGTCGGTTGTCGTCTGGCCCATGATCAGGTTCACGATCTCTCCAAGCGTCTCGGTCCGGAACTCGTCATACTCTTCCTCGGCGATATCGAGGCCCTCGGTGAATTTCATAAACATCACCTCAAGCAATGGCCGATCGAGGCTGAAGGAAACCAGGAAGCTGACCGGCCCTCCGACCGCGATCACGGCTGTGAAGTCCCGCAGGCCGATCTGCTCAACCTGCCCCACTGCCCGTTCTATATCCTCGACCGCGACACCGGTCTGAGAAATCAGGCACTCCTGGGTCCGCTGCAAGCAGAGTTCGAGAATCTTCGGGACGAGTTTTTTGGGATTCATTCGCGATCAGTCCTCTGACGAATTGGACGCATGGGCGACGACTGTATCGGAAGAGATCGGGAACTCGATCACAATCGTGGTTCCGGAACCCCGGACCGTCTCAGCCCGGATCGATCCGGACAGTATCCGGACAGCGTCTGCGAGCGCCGGCAGACCAACTCCCCGGCCTGAAATCTCGTCGATCGTCTCGCTGGTGCTTATGCCGTCTTCGAAGATCCGGTCGACGATCTGTTGATCCGACTTGCCCCGGGCGATGTCCTCGCCAAGCTTGGCGCGCATCGCATCGACATCCACCCCGCGCCCATCATCGGAGACAGAGATGCGGATCTTCCGACCATCCATGGCCAGAACACATCCAACGTTGCCGGTCGGCGGTTTCTGCGCGTCCTCGCGCTCCTCCGGCGTCTCAATGCCATGCGTCACCGCGTTCCGGAAAACATGAACCATGGCCCGAAGAGCTCCGGCATACCGGTCCATGTCCACCCAGATGTCCGGACCGGTGACCGAGACGGGCTCGATGTCTTTTTCAAACCTCAAGGCGAGCTGCTGGACAAGACGGTCGTAGCCCCGAAGCACTTCAGACAGGCTGACTTTCGTCAGACGCGACGTCCGCGCGAGCAGGTCGAAGACGGCGTTATCTCCCAGGTCCAAAGACTCCCGCTTCAACAGGCGATCCGCAAGGTTGGCAAGGGCCCTTGTCATGTCCGGGGGAACCGGCGTTGCGCCGCCCTGTCGGACATAGTCGTCCCCCAAAGCGTCGCGAACGACGGCGAGACCCTCTTCGAACCTTGACTCGATTTCAACCAAGTCCAGGGCCGCCAAGGCCTCCGTCACCACCCGGAACCGTTCGATGGGGCCGGCGTCGCGCCCGGCCAGTCGCGTCCGCGCGGCCATCAAACCGTCCTCGGCGCGATGCAACGCCGAGGCCACGGCAGGAAATCCAAACTGACCCAGAACGCCTTTGCAGGTATGGGCCCGGCGGAAAACCACATCCAGGGCCTGAAGGTCTGAGTCGGCCCGCTCAACCATCTTTCGGGCCAGCAAGAGAAACTCCCTCAGTTCCTCCGTCGCCAGGAAGAAGTCGTGTCGATCGACCACCGCTGCCACGATCATCTCGGACTGCTTGCGCTCCTGAAGAATTCGTTCGGAAAGCGCGACCTCCTCGGTCAGGTCTGTCAGCACCACCATCACTCTATCGTCGGCGACCGACTTGCATTCCAGACGGAGAACGAACCCGCCGATATCCAAGCGTTCCGGAAGCAGCGACAGCATCATCTCGCGCCGAAACGTATCCGGGTCCGCGAAGACGTCGCTCATCACCGACCGCAGCAGACCGGCCGTCTCCGGCTGGCTGCCAAACAGCAGCGACGCCACGTCATTGCCGCCAGGAGGCCTGCCGAGAAAAAGCTCACATGCCCTGCTGGACTCCGCATCGGCCTTGAGGTCTCGGCCGAAGGAGAAAAATCCCTGTCCGGAATTGTCGAGCAGGCGAGACACCTGCGATCGGCGCGCCCCGACCTCAGAGAGCGCTGTGGTCAGCGTCCGGTTGGCCTCAGTTAGGCGCCGGATCAACGGGCGAAAGATCCAGATTGCCTCGACCACAAGGGCCATCAGCATCACCCCAAGCATTACGAAAAGGATGCGGCGAAGCCTCTTTACCCGCATTTCGCTGTCGAATTGGTACTGATCAACCGCAGTGTTCAAGGAGGCCAGGAGCGGTTCCTGGGCGGCCCGCTCCATTTCGGCCAGCACCGCTGCCGTCCGTCGCTCCCGCGACGTGAGATCCAGAAATATCCGCGCCTGCTCGACGAAGAGCCGAACCCGCGCATCAAGATTGTGCGGCGCGTCGAAATAGATCTCCCGTAAAGCCGGAGTGTCGATCCCGTCTGGGCTGTCCAGGCGGTCGACCAGGTCCTGGTGCGATTGCCCCATCAGATCGACCGCAGACCGCAAACGGTCTTCAAGTTGAGTCCGATCGGCCAAGCCATCAGCCGCGAGGCGCTCCGCAAAGCTGGCAATCCGTTGGGATAACATACGTTGGCGACCGCTGACGTTCACCACCTCAGCGGCATCTTCCATACGCTTCACCACAGTGTCCACCAACGCATGGGTGCCGATGGCAAGAGCCGCGATCAGCGAGAGCGCAATGACGTAGGACAGGGTTGTTCGGTCGATCCGCCGCATCGTCTCCACCACCGCTCCGATTGGTTTGACGTCGATCTAAACGACGAGAGCTAACAGACCCGCCGGTGTTCGGAAACCTGCAGACCGGTCACTTGTCCGGCATCGGTCAGGCTGCCAGCAGATCCTCCTCAAACGGAAAGGCGCTGAGCACCTCGATCCCCGTCTCGGTGATCAGGACCTGCTGTTCCAGTTTGACACCCTCGCCGCTCTGCGACTCGCCGATGAAGCTTTCCACGCACAGGGTCATGCCGGGCTCGATCACCCCGTCATAGCCGGCTTTCGAGTAATCGGCTTTATGGTAGAGATACGGATACTCACCGGTCATGCCGCAACCATGGGCGGACAGGTAGTAGCGATGCTCCCAGTACCGCTCCGGTACGTCCCACGCCGCCTCGGAGTACTCGCGGAAGGTCATGCCCGGCCGCAGGACTCCCATATTGTGGTGCACCTGCTCATGCGCGACCCGGTAAAGCTCCCGCTGCTTCGTGCTCGGCCTGTCGGGGCCGGAATGAAAGGTCCGGGAAAAGTCGGAATAGTATCCATGGCAGCCGACGACATCGGTATCGAGCGCGATCAACTCGTTCGGGCCGATCACCTTGGGGCCGGTCTCCTGGAACCATGGGTTGGTCCGTGCACCGGAGTTCAGCAACCGTGTCTCGCAGTAGTCTCCGTTCTGGGCGATGATCGACTGGTGAAGCACGGACCAGAGTTCGTTTTCCGTGAGTCCCGGGCGAATGGCGTCCCGCAGCTTACCCACACCGATTTCCGTCGCACGAAGCGAGGCGCGGACGCATTTCATCTCTTCGACGGATTTGATGCAGCGCGCCATCTCGACCGGCTCCTGCGCATCGACCACCCGTAGCCCTTCGGCGGACAACGCTATAGCCGATCCGGCGTTCAGACGCTCGACGCCGACGGTCGCCTTCGGCCCGACCAACGATCCGATGAGATCCGCAATCTCAACCGCCCAGGCGCGCTCGCTCTCGGCGACAGCCGGTCCGGCGGCAACAAAGCTGGCTGTGCTGGAGGGCCGGACCTCGTCAACCGTCTCAAACCCATGGGCCAGATGCAGACACCCGGTGAACTCGAACAGAATGGAGCGGGCGGCGGTCAGCAGCAGATAGCGGGCCGGTTGATTTCGGGACGAGAAGATCTGCATGTTCCGCGTGCCGGTCGCATAGCGGATGTTGACCGAGTCCGACAGGATCAGCGCATCGATCTCCCGCTTGGCCATCTCCGCCCGCACCCGCCCCAACCGATACAGCCGGACTTGGCGCAGATCGATTCCAGCACTTTCGGGCGCCTGATCCAACAGCGTGATGCCACTCAGATCACTGCGCGCGCCGTGCCAATCCAGGACTGTCATCATTTCCTCCCGCTGGTCCGCTTCAGCCGCCACCGGAGGTCTACAACCGTTCCCGCCTTTGAGGAATGGCGGAGTTCAGAGAGGCCCGACAGGAGGTCGGATGCGGGTCCGGCCACGAAGGCATGAAAGGGTCATCCGGAAGACTTCCGGCAATTGGGGAAGACGGCGGCGGATGTCCGCCGCCCCCAGGTGTATGTCAGGCCGCCGTCTTGTGATGCAGATGCTTCGAGACGCAGCCAACGTGACGATGATCGGTGCCGCAACATCCGCCGAACACGCGCAGGTTCGGGAGCCGTTCGGCGAGCTGCACATGCAGACCACCGAACTCCACCGGATCACCGTCGTCGAGCTCCTCCGCCATATCCAACTCCGCATGGCTAAGTCGGGACGCGTTGGCCCGCACCGCTCCGATCCGCTGGACCCAGGCGGCATCGCCCGACAGGATCTCCTTGAAGTGGTCGGGATGGGCGCAATTGATCATATAGTAGAGCGGAGCCGCGCCGGTCTCCGCGTCGGTCTGCTCGATGGCCGCAGACAACAGCTGCCCCGTCGGCAAGCGCCCGTCGGTCTCAACCGTGAACGAGATGACGACCGGAACCTTCTGGCTGGCGCAGGCCCGCACGATCCCGATGGCTTCCGACGTGTTCGACAAGGTTATCGCCGAAATCATGTCGACCCCCTGCTTGCTGAGAACCTCCACCTGGGGGAGATGCGCCTGGAAGGCTTCGGTCACGTCCGGAAGGCGTCCCGGCGCATAGGCGTCGCCGGCCGGACCGATCACACCGTTCAGAACGATGGACGGGACCCGAGTGATCCAGGCGTCGCGCGTTTCCTTTGCAAAGGCGACCGCTTCGGCGGTCAACCGCAGCAGATCCGCGCCGGTGGTGCCCAGTTTCGGTGCCCAGTCCGGACAGCCGCGCCAGGTATTCGTATCCAGCACGTACCCCGTACCCGCCTGCTCGGCCAGAACGAGGAACCGGTCGAAATACCGCCGCATCGCCGCCCGCGCCTCCTCGTCGTCCATCAGCACGATGGCCGCGAACTCCGGAGCCTCGAAGCCATCCACGAAGAACAGCCAGGTCTCAAACCCGCCATCGGTCAGATAGGGGGTTTGGGTCCGCATCAGTTTTTGAATTTCAGACATGCCACATCTCCATCAGGTAAAGGATTGGAGTGGCGGGTTTAGATATGAGAGGGTCCGACGCATAGCCGACCTGTAGTATGGTACGACCGGTTCTTGTTCTGTATTGAGAATCAAAGGCATGGACTTTTGCCACTTGAAGACGAACCGGAACATGTCTCAGATTTCCGTACCACGGGTACAGTACTCTCGGTACGGTTTTGGAGGATCTTTGGGTGGCACGAGGCACCGATACCCGGAAGAAGATCATGGATATCGCTCAGGACGCGGTCCTGGCGAAAGGGTTCGACGCGACCTCCATTGAGGAAATCGTGGCCACTGCCGAGATCACCAAGAGCGGGTTCTTTTATCATTTTCGGGACAAGAACGCGCTCGCCCACGCGCTGATCGAGCGGCATATCATCGTGGAAGACGCCCTGTTCGACGACGTTCTGGGGCGCGGCAAGGAGCTGAGCGACGACCCCCTGCAAGCCGCGCTGATCGGCCTGAAACTGCTCGCGGAGCTGATTGAGGACATGCCCGGCGGCCATCCCGGATGCATCGTGGCGACCGCTGTCTACCAGGACCGGCTTTTCGACAAGAATGTTCACGAGGCCAACCGGCGCGCCGTCCAGGGCTGGCGGGCCCGTTTCCTGGCCATGTTCGAGGAAATCGCCGCTGTCTATCCGATCCGGGACGACGTGGCCCTCGCCCATCTTGCGGACATGGTGAGCGCGGTCGTCGAAGGTGGCCTCCTCATGTCCCGCGCCATGGGTGATCCGAAAATCACCGCCCAGCAAGTTCTGCTGATGCGCTCCTATGTGAAGCTCCTGTTTTCTCCTACTGCGCAATAGGCGCACACCTCCGTTTCAGCCAACCGCCGATCGAACGGATCCTCTCGATACGAGAGGGAATTCCGGATGCCGATTTTTTGTGCGCTGCGGTATTGCAGATGTCACATAGCGTCGTTTCAATGTATGGCCAACCGCACTCGGTCACCAAGGGAGCCTGTTTTGGCTGGAATCCTGAATGGAATGAAGGGGTTGGTAGTCGGAATCGCAAACGCGCAGTCGATTGCCTATGGCTGCGCGGAGGCCTTTCGCAAGGAAGGCGCGGACCTCGCCCTGACCTATTTGAACGAAAAGACCCGCACCTACACCGAGCCCTTGCGCGACGCCTTGGGAGCCGAGCTCTACCTGCCGTGCGATGTACGCGAGCCGGATCAGGAAGCGGCGCTCTTCGAGGCGATCCGGCAAAAATGGGGTCGATTGGACTTTCTTCTCCACTCGATTGCATTCGCCCCCCGGGAGGACCTGCAAGGCCGTGTCACGGATTGCTCGAAGGAGGGATTCGACATGGCGATGAACGTGTCCTGTCATTCCTTCATCCGCATGGTCCGCGCGGCCGAGCCTCTGATGGCGGAAGGTGGCGTCGCAATGACGGTGAGCTATTACGGTGCGGAGAAGGCGGTCGACGGCTACAACCTCATGGGGCCGGTCAAAGCCGCGCTCGAGGCCAGCGTGCGCTATATGGCCGTGGAACTGGGCCCCAAGAACATCCGGGTCTACGCACTGTCCCCCGGTCCGCTGAAGACCCGCGCCGCCTCCGGCATCGACCGGTTCGATGAGCTCATGGAACGCGCCGCCGCCCGGGCGCCCAGACACGCGCTGGTAACGACCGAACAGGTCGGCTCCGTCGCGGCCTTCCTCGCCTCCAAGGGCGCCGACGGAATGACCGGCGAAATCATTCATGTCGACAATGGCTTCAACGTGGTCGGGTGAACTGGGTGAAAGACATTCTCAAGGCGAAGACGGTGTCGGCTCAGGAAGCTGCCGCGAGCATCGAGAACAACAGCAATCTGATTCTGGGCATGGGGGTCGCCATGCCGCCGGCCTTCATGGCGGCCCTGGCGGATCGGGCGCGGGCGCGGAACAGGCTCGACCGGCTCAAAGTCTACTACATGCATGGCAGCCGGTCGGCCGCCGAGACCATTCTGCAGCCGGACCTCATGGATGTCCTTAGCCTGAATTGCCTGTTCATGAGCGTCCACGATCGCGCCCATGCCGATGCCGGGCGGGTGCTGGGCAAGGTCTGGATCCATTTCATCCCCAGCATGTTTCATCAGGTTGGCCGGCTGCTGACCGAGCGGGTCGAACCCGAATGTTTTGTCACCACGGTCTCGTCAATGGACAGGTCCGGGCATTTCAGCTTGGGGACCAATGCGGATTATGCCGGTGACGTGGTTCGAAAGGCCAAACGGGTGATCGTCGAGATCAATCCAAACATGCCCCGGACCTTCGGGGAAAACATGTTGCATGTCAGCCAGGTCGACATGGCGATCGAGCACGAAGCGCCGCTGATGGAACTCACATCCCCCGCCCCGACCGAGGCGGACATCGCGATCGGCAAACGTATCGCCGAGCATATTCCCGACGAGGCGACCCTCCAGATGGGCGTTGGCGCCGTTCCCTCAGCCGTGACCAACGAATTGCGGAACCACCGTCGATTGGGCCTGCACTCGGAGCTTCTGTCGCCCGCCCTGATCGATCTGATCCGCAGGGGCGTGATCACCGGAGAGTCAAAGCGGCTCATGCGGTACAAGCACGTGTTCACCCTCGCGCTCGGCGATGCGGACATGTACGACTTCATGAACGACAATCCGTCGGTCGTCGGATATCCGGCAAGCTGGGTGAACAATCCCGCCGTGATCCGCAAGAACCGGCGCATGATCTCGGTCAACGCAGCCCTTCAATTGGATCTGACCGGACAGATCAACTCGGAGTCCTTGGACGGGCGGCAGTTCAGCGGAACCGGCGGCCAACTCGACTTCGTCCGTGGCGCCTATCTGGCTCCGGACGGCAAGAGCTTCGTCGCCCTGCATTCGACCGCCCGCAAGGGCACGATCAGCCGCATAGTCCCGCAACTGAACGAGACCACGATCACCGATCCGCGCGTCGACGTACACCACGTCGTCACCGAGCACGGCATCGCAAATCTCAAGGGCCTGTCCCTGACAGAGCGCGCGCACGCCATCCTCGCCATCGCCGACCCGGCATTCCGCGAAGAGCTCAACGCCTCGGCCCGAAAGCTCGGGTTGATCTGACGGATATGTTAGACGGGGCGCCCCGAAGACAGCGCCATGATCTCACCTAGATCGAAGATCGACCGGGCTATTCCACCGTCTCCCGCCAGGGTCGGATCACGACGGCCGAGATCGCATTCTTCGGGGATCCTTCAATCACCCGGTCCGAATAGGTGAGATAGACGAGCGTGCGGCGCTTCTCGTCGTAAAACCGAACAACCTGCAAAGTCTTGAACAGAAGAGATGTGCGTTCCCGGAACACCTTCTCGCCGTCTTCCAGTTCCTCAGGAAGCGTTATCTCGCCGGTCTGCCGACACGCGATCGAGGCGTCCGAGGTATCCTCCGCAAGCCCCAGGGATCCCCGAACTCCTCCGGTCTTCGCGCGCGACAGGAAGCACGACACGCCCGGCACGACCGGATCGTCGAACGCTTCCACGACGATCTTGTCGTTTGCCCCCAGAAACTTGAAGACAGTGGAAACCTCTCCGATCTCGTCGGCCCGGGAGCTGGACGCAAATGGAAGGCTGAGCAGAAGAATTCCGAGACCGATCCGGCATGACATGGACTTCGCCAGTTGCCAGGAACTTTGCGTCGTCATATCGGTCGACCTTCCGGATTGTTGATTTGGCTGACGCACCACCCGCCCTTTGGAAGACCGGCGGAGGCCTCATCACACTACGTCGCTAGATATGCGTCTCGGGTCGCCCCCTCGCAAGAAGCCCGCAAACGCAGAAAAGGGCTTCGCGACAGCGAAGCCCTTAAAAGTCGATGATGTCTTCTCAGGCGCGATCAGCGCTTCGAGAACTGGAAGCTCTTACGGGCCTTGGCCTTGCCATACTTCTTCCGCTCGACCGCACGCGGGTCACGGGTCAGAAAGCCGTGGCTCTTCAACGCAGCGCGCAGGTCCGGCTCGTACCGGGTCAGGGCCTGGCTGATGCCGTGGCGCAACGCGCCAGCCTGACCGGACAGACCGCCACCGGTCACCGTCGCGAAGATGTCATACTGGCCATTCCGCTCGGTCACGCCGAACGGCTGGTTGATGATCATCTGAAGCACCGGACGGGCGAAGTACTGAGCCTGGTCTTTGCCGTTGACGATGATACGACCACCGCCACGCTTCAGCCACACACGGGCAATCGCATTCTTCCGGCGCCCGGTCGCATAGGAGCGGCCAAGCTGATCGATCACAGGCTCGCGCTTGATCGGTGCTTCAACAGCAGCGGAACCACCAAGTTCGGCCAGCTTGTCGAGACCCTCGGCGGGGGCGTTTTCGGTTTCCATCGACATCGCTTACCTCGCGTTCTTTGGGTTCATGGCCGCGACATCGAGCATTTCGGGCTGCTGCGCCTCATGCGGATGCTCGGTGCCGGCATAGACCCGAAGATTGGACATCTGCTTGCGGCCGAGCGGGCCGCGCGTGATCATCCGCTCAACAGCCTTGGTCACCACCCGCTCCGGATGATCGCCATCCAGCAACTTGGCCGCCGTGCGCGACTTGATGCCGCCCGGATAGCCGGTGTGCCAGTAGTAGGTCTTCTGATTGCGCTTGTTGCCGGTCAGCTTGACCTTCTCCGCGTTCACGACGATGACGTTATCGCCACAATCCATATGCGGAGTGAAGGACGGCTTGTGCTTGCCACGCAGGTATTTAGCGATAATGGAAGCGAGTCGACCGAGGACGAGCCCATCGGCATCGACCATGATCCACTTCTTCTCAATATCGCTCGGCTTGGCCGAGTAGGTTCGCATTGCGATCACCCATATCATTCGAGAAACGCAGGGGCGCGGCCCGGACCCTCCGGTCACGCCAGGAAGCGCGGTGTATGACGCACGCACTTTCTCGGGTCAAGCGGAAAAACGTCCAAAAATCATAGCTGTTGCGCAAGCGGTATTATAATACCCTAGTCGAACGCGTTGACCGTGAATCGGACCGTAGCGGCAAACCGATGCTTCGGATCGAGCACGCGAAAACCGGTGCCCGCCACATCCTTCGTCGCCAGATTGATGGCGTCGATCGCATGGCTGACGGGCTCGACGCAGAAATAATCCCGCTCTTCGGGCGAATACACGACCAGATGCTCCAGATTGGCCCCGCCGATGATCGACAGCCCGAGACCGGCCTGCGGCCAGATCAGATGCGCCGTCCCATTCCAGCCGCCGAAGCCCTGATCCAAACCGAGCACCGCCGGTTTCGGCTCTGAGAAATCGAGTCGGTCCGGAATGCCGGTCGCGCCAACCGGAAACTTGCCTTCGACCGGTGGCCAGGCATTCTCGGCCGAGAACCACCACCCGACGTCACCATGTTTCGGAAAATACGGATGCAGTCCCAGACCGACCGGCATTCTGGCATTCCCGGTATTGGTGCACGCCAAGGTCATCGACAGACCTTCCTCGGACAGATGGACCGTCTGCTCGGCCCGATAGGGAAAGGGCCAGCCCTCCTCGTCGCCCGCATGGTGGTAGGCCATGCGTACGCTTTCGCCCGCCACACCGGTGACCGTCCAGGCCCGACGGTTGCCATGGCCATGGATGGCGCTGCCGGTGGCAGGCTCGGTCGGTGTCAGATCCACCCGCTTGCCCTCAAATGTGAAGCGGCCGTCTCGGATCCGATTGCTCCAGGGCACCAGCGGGTAGCATCCGCCTGAGATCGCGGCGCTCGGATCGGCGTTGCTGTCGGCAACAGGCGTGAAAAGATCGACGCCGGCCCGAGAGAAGCGCGTGATCCGTCCTCCCAGTCCGGGAGACACGGTTGCCGTCATCTCTCCGGCCGTCAGCGTGATGGTCTCAAGCATTGCACGTCCCTTGGTGATCCATCGAAATACCCCGCAGTCTCCCATTGTGAGACACTAGGTCGATACTGTAGCAAAAATGGGTTCTGATGAGTGATGCCTGTATTTCTGCGCCGGGTCGACTCCTCACCCCGACACGATGGCCCTCTAGCTTTCGGTTCGAACCTTCATGACAACATCCGACCGACATACGCCCAGCCTCTCCGAAGCGGTGGCCATCGCAGTGCAAAGCCTTGAGGGCGACACGGGGTCGGGACGTCACCTCGTGGTGATCTCACAGCCGAAATCCGCCTCGACCTTCCTGGCCAACATCCTGTCCGTGCTTACCGGATTTCCGGTCACAAAGTATTCCGACCCCCATATCCACGACTACGCGTTCAGCTATGGCGTGGCGCGGCGTATCCGGGACCAGGACGCAATCATTCACCTCCATTCGCACCCGACCGTCCCACTGATCGGCTGGCTGAAGGCAAAGGGCGTGGTGCCGGCGATCCTGCACCGGGATCTTCCGGACTCCGTGGTCTCGCTCTACGACCATTCGAGAGCGAGTGGGTACAAGGCCGATGCCAAGCTCGAACGCGTGGCGCGGGAGATCGGCTTGAAGGCGACCGCCTACACCTGGGCCGGCTGGCTGATCCGGTATCAGGCCCACTGGTCCGGCAACCTGCAAAACAAGGTGCTGGATGGGCTCTGGATCGACTACGCCGATCTTGTCGCCGAACCGGAAATGTTTGTTCAGCAAATCCTGGCGCGCAACGGATTCGAGTTCGACCTCGCAGCGTGCCATGCGGCCGTGGAACAGGTCTCGGGCGACCGTGTCCGCAGTAACCTGAACAAAGGTGTCGCCGGACGCGGAGCCGACCTGCCGGCCGATCTGCTCAAGGACCTGGACGCGATCAAGGCCGCCATCTAGCGGTCAGGCTAACGGTCCGGCGGGATCGAATAGGTCCCGGTCACGTGGCAGACCGGGTCACCAAGGGCGTCGGCTGCGGCCAGGGTCACTTCGCCATAGGCCAGGCGCTTGCCGCATTTGATCAGCCGACCTTCGGCGACCAGATCGCCCGGCTGCGGGCGCCGGAGGAAATTGACGTTCAGACTTGTGGTGACCGCCAGCTTCACGATGCCGATCCGCGACAGCACGCAGGCGTACAGCACGACATCGGCCACGCCCATCATGGCCGGGCCGGTGATCGTCCCCCCCGGTCGCAGCAGGTCGTCCCGAAACGGCAGCCGGGCGACGGCGAACCCGTCCTCGATGGTGGTGAACGCGATCCCCATATTGCCGACCAGCGGCACCTCCTCCCGCGCGATCCGATTCATCTCCTCGATAGACACCCTTGCTGTCATCGCACTTTCCCTCTCCCCGGCGGATGGATACGGTCTCCGCTGACAGTTCACTCCGGCATACCCTGCCGCGCCTCCAACCGGAAGCGTCCCGATCCTGAAAGGCCTGACCGATATGAGCCACCTGTTCTCTCCTCTGACCTTGCGTGACGTGACCTTTCACAACCGCGTCGTGGTCTCACCGATGTGCCAGTACATGTCCGACGACGGCAGCGCCAACGACTGGCATCTTATGCATCTCGGGCAGTTCGCGATGGGCGCGGGCGCGCTGGTGATCACCGAGGCCACCCATGTGTCACCCGAAGGGCGAATCACGCCCCGCTGCCTAGGGCTCTATTCCGACGACAATGAGCGGACGATCAAACGGGTGGTCGATTTCTGCAAGCGGCACGGCGTGGCGATCATGGGCGTACAGCTTGCCCATGCCGGTCGGAAAGCCGCCAACAAGACTCCTCTGAACGGCGGCGGACCGTTGGACGCGAATGATCCGGAGCGCTGGGACACTGTCGGGCCGTCATCGGTCGGTTTCGGCGACTGGCCCGCACCGCGCCCGTTGGATGAGGACGGCCTCGCCATGGTGAAGGCGCAGTTCGTGCAGGCGACCGAGCGGTCCGCCCGGATCGGCTTTGACGTGGTCGAGCTACACGGCGCGCACGGTTATCTGTTGCACCAGTTTCTCTCGCCTCTCGCCAACCAGCGAAATGACGGTTACGGAGGCTCGATCGAAGGCCGGATGCGGTTTCCGCTGGAAGTGTTCAAGGCCTGCCGCGCGGTCTGGCCGGAAGGCAAGGTGATGGGCCTGCGGCTGTCGGCGATCGACTGGGTCGACGGCGGGTTGACCATCGAGGAAAGCGTCGAAGTCGCAAAAGCGTTCAAGGAGGCAGGCTGCGATTTCATCGACGTGACCACTGCCGGCATGGACCCGCGCCAGAAAATCACAGTGGGCCCGGGCTATCAGGTCCCGTTTGCCGAGCAGATCAAGAAAGAGGCCGGTATCCCGGTGATGGCCGTCGGCATGATCACCGAGCCGGAGCAGGCCGAAGAGATCGTCGCATCCGGCAAGGCCGATATGGTGGCGATCGCACGCGGCGTGATGGACGATCCGCACTGGGCCTGGCATGCGGCCCAGCGGCTTGGCGTCGAGACGGTCTATCCGGATCAGTACATCCGCTGCCGCCCCGACATCTGGCGGACCAGCCCCGGGATGTTCGTGGCCAAGAAGTAGGCCTTCACAGGTGATTTCCCCCCAGACCTTCGGCCTGGCCTCCGAAACCGCGCCTCTGACCAGCGTGATGGTGAAATCCGCACGCCGCGCCTTCGGCAGCCAGGCAGCCCTCGACGGGTCGTGGGAGGCGCTGAACTATCTCTATCGTCCGAACTATGATGCTGCGGTTCGGGAATCCGATGCCTTTGCCGAACTGCTGGCCAAACTTGGAGGCGACGTGCGCTTGGCGGGGCCCGACAGCAAGGTGGGACCGGACTCGATCTATGTGCGGGACGCAGCCGTGGTAACACCCCGTGGTGCCGTCCTCTGCCGCATGGGCAAGGGCGCCCGGTCGACGGAGCCGGAGGCCCTCGCCCAGGCGCTGGAGGCCGAAGGTGTGCCGGTTCTGGGCGCGATCCGCGGGGCGGGCCGCCTCGAAGGTGGCGATCTGGTCTGGTTCGACGACGGAACGGTGGCGATCGCCGAGGGTTACCGCAGCAATGCAGAAGGGATCGACCAGTTCCGGGCCCTGGTCGGCGATGCGGCCCGAGAAGTGATGCCGGTGCCGCTGCCCCATTGGAACGGGCCCGACGACGTGCTGCATCTGATGTCGTTCATCAGCCCGCTCGCCCCCGACCTGATGCTGGTCTACTCCCGCATCATGCCGGTTCCGTTCCGCAGGCGGTTGCTGGAGATGGGCTGCACACTGATTGAGGTGCCGGACGACGAATACGACAGCATGGGCTGCAACGTGCTCGCCGTGCGCCCTGGTGTCTGTATCGCGGTCGAGGGTAACCCCGAAACCCGACGCCGCATGGAAGACGCCGGCTGCGAGGTCCACACCTACCAGGGCCAGCATATCTCAGCCCCCGGTTGCGGCGGACCGACCTGCCTGACCCGGCCTTTGGCGCGCGGTTAGGATCAGGCCGGTCTCCGCTGCAGACCGCGAGGTCGCCGATGTGGTTCTAAAGGTTGATGATTCCGAAGCCGATCAGGCCGGTCAGGATCAGGTACCCGGCAACGATGTAGTTCAGCAGGCGGGGGACGATGAGGATCGCGACCCCCGCAGCGAGCGCGATGATGGGCTGAATGCTCGAGATATTGATGATCATGGTCGTGGCCTTTGGGTTTGGGCGTGAAGTGTGAGGCAGAGACGTCCCACCGGCCGTAGTATACACGGCCGACCGGGTCAACGACCTGGTGGCCGCCGTCTGGTGACCGCCGTCTGGTGACCGCCGTCGCCCAACACGTCCGCCGCCCCCGCATCGAACAACAAGACCCTAGCGAGAGCCCCGTATGGGCTATCGGTCTCCGTCGAGACTTGGGACCGGTTCGTCCATACGCCCCTGCTTGATCCGGCGCACGGTTCCGCGCCCCTCCCGCAACAGGTCCGCCAGCGGGCGCTCAACGGCCAACTCCGAGATCCGGAGTCCCTCGGTCTCCAGATCCGGTCGTCCCAGCGCGCGCATTGCGGCGTATCGGGCCGCAACGGCCTTCTTCTTTCGAACCTGATGAGGTTGGAATCCGTCAAGATCCCGAGGCCCGACCGGCGTGCCCAGCACCAGTGATCCCGCTGCCGCCGCCGCGTCCAGCATCCGGGCCCCGCGTGCGGTCCGGGCGATCACCACGTTGAAGCCCTCGTCCTCACCGGTCGGTCCGCCTCCGGGCCAGGCATCGCCGGAGACGATGTCCGCCGCCTCTCCGATGGCATCGGGGCAGATCTTGCAGCGGGTCTGAAGTTTCCAGCCGCTTTCATCCGCCCACATTTCTGCATAGCTCCGCTCGAACCAACGGCCGTCCTTGGTCTCGATCCGCGTCGGCCCCGGGTTGCCGTAACCACGATACCGGAACAGGGACAATTCGCTCTCCGAGAGCCCCTCCTCCCGCAGCACATCCCGCGATTTCGTCAACTCGGAGGCCCCACCGCAAATCAGCGTCAGCATGGCGACGCAGTACCTATCCACGCGAACGTCCAGCTTGGCGAGCCGGCGTGCCGCCCCGATATCACAGGGTTTGCCGATCAGCACGAACGGCTCCGCGCAACGGAGGGCAACCTCCAGCCCGGCAAGCGTGGACGTCGGACCGTAGCGCGACGCGGTCCCGGCAAGGATCTCCGTCCGATCCCGCGACAGCCGCCAGGTGCTCCGCATCGGTGCGTCGGGATCCGGGCCGACATGCAGGACGAACGCGGCCCGCCCATTCTCCACCAGATAGGCCGCGAGCCCGGTCAACACGCCACCGGTCGCTGCCTTGTGGCGGATTTCGGGATCGCCCGACCAGGCCATTTTGAGATCGCGATAGGCGCCCCAGATCGGATCGATCTCGGCGCCCGGGTCCACTGCGGCGGATACACGGGCACCGGGGCAAACCTCAAGGATCCGCGCTTCGTCCTCCGCCGGAAGCGGCGAGAGCGCAGGGCGCAGCCGCCCCTCCTCCGTCATCGTCATCCGGATGCGGTCGGATCCGGCCATCGCCTCGCAGAGACCGCACCCGATGCAGAGCCCATGGGCCACCACATCGTGCAACGTCTTGGCCGTGCTCACGCGGCCTCGAATCCGAAAAACTGCATCATCAGCTTGGCCTGATGCTCCAGCATCGGGCGGCCGAAATGGATCGGATGTCCCCGGGCCTCGGCGGCATCCAGCAGCCGGGTGCGTTCGGGGATCATGATGATCTCCGAAATCACACAACCGGGTGTGGCGCGGTCGAGGTCGAAGGGCAGCGGGTCCTCCGGTTTCAAGCCGAGCGAGGTCGCGTTCAGGATCACATCATAGCCGGCGGGATCAGTGTCAGCGCCAACGCCCCTTGCCTCAAGTGACGGAAACTCGGCTGCGATTCGCTCCGCGAGCTGCATGGCCTTCGCGGGGGTCCGGTTGGCGATCGTGATGTGGGTCGCACCGGCATCGGCGACGGCGAAGGCGATCGCCATCCCGGCGCCGCCGGCCCCGATCTGTAGCACCCGTTTGCCTGCGAAGTCAAAGCCGCCCGCAGCCACACCGGCGACGTAGCCCATGCCGTCGAACATGTCGCCGACCATATGGCGTGTGCCGTCTTGTGCCATGTCGAACCGCACGGCGTTGACCGCGCCCACACGCCGACCGTTGTCGCCGAGCGTGTCGCAGAGCTTCGCGAGCGCGACCTTGTGCGGGATGGTAACGGCAAGCCCCCGATAGTTCAGCGTCGCCTTCAACCCGGCAATCGCCGTCGACAGCCCGTCCGGTGTCACGTGCACCGGCACCAGCACCGCATCGATCCCGCCTGCCTCGAACAGCGGATTGAAGACCTGTGGTGCCCGAACATGCGCCACGGGATCGCTGATCACGCCGAGAACGGTGGTGTGTCCGGTGATCGTCATAGGTTCACTTCCAAGAGGCATTATCGTCCTGAACCCGTCAAAGCGTTCAAGGCAACGGATGAAGCGGAGCCGGTCCTGGGGCCGTTAGAAATTGACCTGGTCGCCGCCCTTGAGGTCGAGCATGGCACGAGCTTCGGCGGGGGTGGCAACTTCGAGACTCAGATCTTCGATGATCCGGCGGATCTTGGCGACCTGCTGGGCGTTGCTCTCAGCGAGTTTGCCCTTCGAGATGTAGAGGCTGTCTTCCAGACCGACCCGCACATTGCCGCCGTTGATCGCCGCCATGGTGGTGAAGTTCATCTGGTGACGCCCGGCTGCCAGCACGGACCAGCGGTACTGATCGCCGAACAGCTTGTCGGCCGTCCGCTTCATGAACATCAGATTTTCCGGATCGGCGCCGATACCTCCGAGGATTCCGAAGATCGTCTGCACGAACAGCGGCGGCTTCACCAGCCCGCGCTCCAGGAAATGGGCGAGGTTGTAGAGATGGCCCACGTCGTAGCACTCGTACTCGAACTTGACGCCGTGGCCCTCGCCCAGGTCCTTCAGGATGTACTCGATATCCTTGAAGGTGTTGCGGAAGATGAAGTCGCGGCTGTTCTCCAGGAACTTCGGCTCCCACTCGTGCTGGAAGTCCTTCATCTTGTCGAGGATGGGGAACAGGCCGAAATTCATCGAGCCCATGTTGAGCGACGTCATCTCGGGGCTGGCGCGGAAGGCGGCGGCCAGACGCTCTTCCAGGCTCATCCCGTGTCCGCCGCCCGTGGTGATGTTCACCACCGCATCGGTGTTCTGCTTGATGCGCGGCAGAAACTCCATGAACGCGTCGGGGCTCGGGGTCGGGCTGCCATCCGGATTGCGGGCGTGCAGATGGAGAATGGAGGCGCCGGCTTCGGCTGCGTCGATCGCCTGGGTCGCGACCTCGTCAGCGGTGATCGGCAAATGCGGGCTCATGCTCGGCGTATGAATCGAGCCGGTCACGGCACAGGTGATGATCACTTTATTGCTGGTCGCCGCCATGGAATCCTCCGGGAATTTTGGCTTGGTGTTCAAGACGTCTCGTTGGTGGGCGCCACGGTAGCGGGTTGAAGAAATTCGCGAAAGCCCCGACGGATCGGTTTCGCTACCGCGTTTAGGGATCAAGGCCGGCGGAGACGGCGGCCGGGGAGCTCCCAGACTTTCCCCAATCCCAAACGGAGACTTTGAGATGACCAGGTTTTTCCCGCGCGGCCCGAAGGCCGTTCTGCCCGCCATCGCCCTTCTGGGTGGACTGGCCATGGGTGGCACCGCCCTCGCACATGGTGACGGCAAGCACGGCGCTTGGATGGGCAAGATGTTCAATGAAATGGACGCCAATGCCGACGGCACGGTTTCGGCCGAAGAGCGTGCCGCTTTCAAGCAGACCCGTTTCACCGCCGCTGACAGCAATGGCGACGGCAAGCTGTCCGCCGAAGAGATGGCGGCCGCGCGTCAGGCCAAGATGGCCGATCGGATGGCGGCATTTATCGCAAAGCAGGATAAGGACGGGGATGGCGCGCTGTCCCTCGACGAGATGCCTGATCGCGGCGCCCGTATGATGAAAAAGATCGACACCAATGCCGACGGTGCGATCGACAAGGCTGAACTGGACGCCTTCAAGGCCCATATGCAGGGACGCAAGGGTCACAACTGATCCTGATCGTTCCCCATGACCGAAACCACGAGAGCCGGCATCTTGGCGGATGGACTCAACGCTTCGATCTCCTCCCCCCCAGAGGAGATCGATCCCGACGCGGCCCTTATGGTCCGTGTCGCGGATGGAGACGCCGCCGCCTATCGGCTGCTCGTGGATCGGCACGCCGACCGGTTGCTCGGTTTCGCCGAGCGGCTGGTCGGTGACCGGGCCACCGCCGAGGATATCGTGCAGGACAGCTTTCTTTCCGTCTGGCGCACGGCGGCGTCCTGGACCCCGAAGGCGAAGGTCACCACCTGGCTCTACCGGATCGTCCGGAACAAGGGTTTGGATCAGATCCGGAAGCGCAAACCGACCGTGAATCCCGACGACGTCGTCCTGACCGACCCCGGCGCCGCGCCCGATCAGGGTCTGCACGACCGACAGACCGCCGACATGGTCCGGACGGCGATGGACGGGCTGCCCGAACGACAGCGGTCGGCCATCGTCCTGGTTCACTACGAAAACCTATCCGGAGCTGACGCCTCGGCGGCCCTGGGTATTTCGATCGAGGCCCTGGAATCCCTGTTGGCGCGCGGCCGGCGCGCCCTGCGAGCGGCCCTGAGCAGCCGACGCCAGGAACTTTTGGAGACGACCCGATGACCCTCCGTTCCAACATCTCCGAACGTCGTGTCCTCGAGCTGATCGACGCCTATGGCGCCGTCCCGGCTCGATGGCCCGCAACCGAACGCGCCCCCGCGATGGATCTGGTCGCCCGAACGCCGGACCTGCGTATCGCGATGGAGACTGCTGCGGTCTTGGACGAGATGCTCGACACCCGTCCCACCCCCATGCCCAACCCGGCGCTGCGGGTGGAACTTAAGAAAATTCCGGACCAGCGCCATGGTCTCGACTGGCTGTCCGCGCTGTGGCCGTTCGGCGCGCCTTGGCGCCCGGCGATGGGGCTTGCTGCAGCCTTGGCCGTCGGTCTGCTGGTCGGAGCGGTGTCGCCACCGGCGGACACTTTGACCGGCGATTCCGCTGAGATCATGCTGGACCAGACGGCACCCTCCGACCCGGTCACCCTCGCCGGCCTCACGGCGTTCGGAGGCGGGTCGGACAACGGTTTCGGATTGACCGGCTTTTCGACGGAGGGCGACCTATGAGCCGCACACGGATCCTTTACGGTGTCCTGATTGTTTCCCTCGGGCTCAACCTGCTGATGGGTGGAATGGCGCTTGGAAGGGTGTTTCATCCACATGGCGGCTGGTTCGATCACGGTGCTCACTGGTCGAAGGATCGCGGAGACCTGCCTGACGGCCCGGCTCCGCGCTGGATGCGTCGGATGTTCGGCGAAAGCGGAAAAGCTTTCCTAGACGAGGCGTGGAAGCGCCATGCGGCGGAGATAGAAACCCTTCGGGATGAGATGCGTGCGGCCCGCACCACGGTCCGGACCGCGCTGGAGGCCCGGCCATTCGATCCGACACGCTATGCCGATGCCCTCGCGGCCATGCGGGCGGAGATGGACCGCTTCCACACGGCGGTCCATGCGCTCATGGTCGATGCGCTGACCATCGCACCCAATAGCGTCCGCGACGACGTGACCGAGCGGGCAAAGGCCTGGGAAGCCCGACGGAACAAGCGGGACTAGAAGCCCGGTTCTAGAAGAATTCCCGGATCGGGTGGCCGGGCACGACATCGTCGATGCTCTCGTCCATGCCGACCTTGATGTGCGCCGAGAGGACGTGAGACAGGCCGTCCCCGTCGGCGAATGGCAGATCCACGCCGATCACCTTGATATACGGGCGGCCGTGCTCGCTCAGATAGCCAGAGGCAAGGCCAATGAACGGCTCCCGGTCCATCGCTTCGAAATAGCGGGTCTCGATCAGGTTCCAGAGCTGCGGGTTCGACGATTTCTCGCCCAGGACCCTATTGGTGTAGTCGACCCCCCACCAGTCCGTCAGCAGGGTGCCCCAGAGGGTGAACCGCAGCTTGAACGGGTCGCGCTCGACCCGTGCGATGAACACCCGCCCCAACCATGCGGTCAGATCGTAGAAATCGATGTCCCGGCGACGGGGCAAGAGTTCCGACGGGCGCGACCTGCTCTGCCAGAGCGCGACCAGATCCGCGAACGGACCGAACCGCTCCACTTTGGCGTCAAGCGGGCACATGCCGTAGTTCCATTTGATCTGGGATCTCGCGTGCAGGCTCATGCGTGGCGGCTCATGTAGGTCTGTGCTCCGATCGAACGGCGTCGTCGCCGTCAGGGAGTGTATCCGCAGGTCCCGCTCGGCGCATCGACATTCAGGATCGAGCGCATATAGGCGTTCTGACAATCGGCCGGCGACGCGAAGCCCTGATCCGACAACTCGATCTGACGTTTGTGATCGGTCGGCGCCCGGTATCCCCCGCCGCATGCGGAGACGGTAAGACACAAGAGGGTGAGGAACGCGACGGCCGGTGCTTTCATCCGCGGACAATGCCCGCTTCGCTCCGATAAGCCAAGCCGGCCCGTGTCCTCCGCCGCAAATAGGCGATCACCCGCCGGCCAGCGCGGTTTCCCTGATCTGCGACAATGTCCGCGTTACGGTCAGCGCCTCCGGGTCGACCTTGATGTGGATCAGCGCCGGCCCGCCGGATGCCTGCGCGCGCCCGAAGGCACCCTCGAAATCCTCGGTACGTGTGACAGTCTCGCCATGCGCTCCGTAGGCTTTGGCGAGCGCCGCGAAATCCGGATTCTTCAGACCGGTCGCACTGATCCGATCCGGGTACTCCCGCTCCTGATGCATCCGGATGGTCCCGTACATGCCGTTGTCCACCACGATGAAGATGACCGCCGCATCGTACTGAACCGCCGTTGCCAGCTCCTGGCCGTGCATCATGTAGCAGCCGTCCCCGGAAAACGAGATCACCGCCCGCTCCGGGTGTGTC